>JANMTH010000315.1:0-2767 GCA_031390305.1 Thermoflexaceae bacterium | reverse complement strand
CCATACGGACGCGACGGTGGAGGAGGCCGCGCGCGGCTTCGACGCCGGCATCCGGCACGTGACCCACCTCTACAACGCGATGCGCCCACTCCACCAGCGCGAGGGCGGCCCCAGCGTCGCGGCGTTGATGGACGAACGGGTGACCTGCGAACTGATCTGCGATGGCGCCCACGTCGTGCCCGATGTCTTGCGGATGGCCTACCGCATCCTCGGTCCGGAGCGAACGGTCGTCGTCACCGACAACCTGCACATCGCCGGCACGGGGAGCCAGGGTGGACAGTTCGGGGGCCAGGCGGTCACGGTCTCCGGGGCGAAAGCGGTGCGTGGCGACGGGACGATCGTGGGCAGCGTGGTGACGATGGACCAGCACTTTCGCAACGCCCGCGCGTTCCTCGGGCTCGACTACGCGGCCGCCTTCCGGGTCTGCTCAACGAACCCGGCGGGCATCGCCGGATCGGCTGCGCGGAAGGGGACGCTGGCCGTTGGCGCCGATGCGGATCTGGTGCTGCTGGATGGCGATGACCGAGTGGTGATGACGATATGCGGCGGGGAGATCGCCTACGACGGAAGGTCCGCGGCGGGGTAAACCGCTAAGGCGGATGATCATCTGGCGGTGTATGCTGGCCTGGCCGTAGACCGTCGGCCCGGAGGATCCACGTGAAGTTCGCCATCGTCCGTTTTCCCGGCACCTGGAGTGACCGCGACACGTATCACGTCCTCCACGACGTGCTCGGTCAGCAGGCCGATATCCTTTGGCACCGCGAGACGGACCTCTCGGGCTACGACGCGGTGGTGTTGCCGGGCGGTTTCTCTTACGGCGACTACCTGCGCACGGGGGCGATCGCCCGCTTTTCGCCGATCATGGAGTCGGTGATGGCCTTCGCGAAGCGCGGCGGCCCCGTCATCGGGATCTGCAACGGCTTTCAGATTCTCTGCGAGAGCGGCCTCCTTCCCGGAGCGCTGATCCGGAACCAGAGCCTCCAGTTCCGCTGCGAATGGGTGAACCTGCGGCGTGAAGGCGGGGACACGCCATGGGCGAACGCCCTCCGCACGGGCGAGGTGATTCGCATCCCGATCAGCCACGGCGAGGGTAACTACTACGCCGACGAGGAGACGCTGGACCGGCTCGAAGAGGATGGGCGCGTCGTTTTCCGTTACAGCGAGGCGAGCGGACTGGTGACGGCCGGGGCGAACCCGAACGGCAGCTCCCGCAACATCGCCGGGATCATCAATGAGCGGGGCAACGTCCTCGGCATGATGCCGCACCCGGAGCGCGCCGGAGAGCAGCTCGTCGGCGGGGCCGATGGCAACCGGATCTGGGAGTCGGTCCTGCGGACGGCGCTCGCGGCGGTGTAGCATGGGCGGATGAAGCGCGAGTACACGGTGATTGTGGAGCAGGGTGAAGACGGCTGGCTGATTGGCACCGTCCCGCAGCTCGTTGGATGCCACACGCAGGGGCGAACCCTCGACGAACTGATGGAACGGATGCGCGAGGCCATCGAACTGGTTCTCGAGGAGCTGGATGATGTCGAGCCGGCTGTGCTGGTCGGCGTGCACCGAATCGCGGTGTGAGCGACCTTCCGTCTCTCACAGGCGGCGAAGTCGTCCGTGCCCTTGAGCGCGCGGGTTTCGTCGCTGCCCGCCAGCGGGGAAGCCATGTGCGGATGATGCACCCCAATGGGCGGCGAACCGTTGTACCGGTCCACGGCGGTGAAGATATCAACAGGCACCTTTTGTGGGGAATACTCCGACAGTCTGGATTGTCGGTCGAGGCCTTCGTCCGCCTCCTCCGGTAGTCGAATCAGGCCGCCGGAGAGCAGCTCGTCGGCGGGGCGGATGGCAACCGGATCTGGGAATCGGTCCTGCGGACGGCGCTCGCGGCGGTGTAACATAGGCGGATGAAGCGCGAGTACACGGTCATTGTCGAGCAGGGTGAAGGTGACATGCTGATTGGCACGGTTCCGGCGGTCCGTGGCTGTTTCACGCAGGGCAAGAACCTTGCCGAGCTGATGGAGAACGTGAAGGAAGCCCTCTCCCTCTGCCTGGAGGAGATGGGCGAGGACGCGGAGGAGCCTCCTGCGTTCCTGGGTCTGTATAAGGTCGCGGTGTGAGCGGCTTGCCGGCCCTCCGAGCTACCGAGGTGGTCGCTGCCCTGGAGCGGCTGGGGTTTCGCGAGAGCCGCCGAAGGGGCAGCCACATTATTCTGCGCCATGCTGACGGCCGATGGGCGCCCGTCCCGGTTCACGGCGGCCGGGACATCGACCCTGGCCTGCTGCGGTCCATTCTTCGCGAGGTGCAGGTTTCGGCCGAAGACTTCCTCCGTGCGGCTCGGGGTTAACACGCCGCCGATCGAGTTGGCGGTCTCGCCCGGGTCGGCGTGCAGGCGGCCGGAAGCGTCGTCCTTGCTCGGAGCGGTGTTGCGACCCGCCACCTGTGGTGAGAGTTTTCGGGGGATTACCCGGATAGCGCTCGGGGTGCGATCTGTTACAACATTTTAGTGCCGGACGATTGTTCGCCGCGGTCGCAACGCGTATAACCGTTTTGCGACGCTGTAAAGTCGGCCCGCCCGACGCACGCTGGAGGAAAAACTATGGCTGGCCCACATCCGATCACGCTGGACGTCGAGTACCCGGAACGGCTCTCACGGTGGAAGATCTTCTTCAAGTGGCTGTTCGTGATTCCGCAGGCGGTCGTCTTGATGTTCATTGGGCTCGCCTACTTTTTCACGACATTTGTTGCCTGGTTCGCCGTCCTGGCGGCCCTGGCC
>JANMTH010000246.1:0-1645 GCA_031390305.1 Thermoflexaceae bacterium | reverse complement strand
GCGAGCGCCCAGGTGAAGTCGAGAACGCGGATGCCCGTGAGCGGTCCTGTCATGGCCGGGAGTATAGAGAGAAGTTGGCAAGGGCTGGGGGCGAGGTGGCCGGCTCGCCCAAACTGGGCGCGCCGCGCGCCGGAATTGAAGCGTTCAGCCAGAATCACCACATCCTCGAAGTCGAACACGAAGTCGAATCGATTCGGGAACACGCCGCTGGCTGGTGTTCTTTGCGACGGGCAATCTCCAGGCGTGGCAGGCCTTCAGGATCATCGCACTCCGATGGGATTGGTTGCGGCAGGTCGACCGGAGCGTCCAGCGGCCATTCGTGTTCCTTCTCGGGGCTGATGGCACGCCACGCGCGTACGACCTGAATCGAGGCCTACGTCCGGCGCGCCCCGATCGGCGCCCCGTGTCCATTGTCTCCCCTTTGAATTCCAGCTGATGGGGGTCCGTCCGGGTTTCCAGGATTGCGGCCATGCGCGGCCCCAATCGCCAGCACGCTACCACATGGTCGCGAACGGCCTCCGATCCGTAGCGAAACCCGACCGCCCTCTCGCGCCGCTAAGCCCCCGCGGGGGTACCATGTCCCGATGGACGGGTTCGAGATCACCCCGGTTAATGGCCTTCGCAGCCCTATCGTCGTCATGGCTTTCACGGGCTGGAGCGACACTGGCACCGTCACTACCGATACGGTCCAGCGCCTCGCCGACGCCTACTCGGCCCGCCCGTTCCTGACGGTTGACCCCGAGAACTACTACGTCTTCACGGACACCCGCCCGAACGTCCGGATCGATAGCAGCGGGATGCGGGAGATCGAGTGGCCGAGGAACGAAGCGTTCGCAGCCAACCTCTCGGGCGCCGAACACGACCTGATCCTCCTCAAAGGGGTCGAGCCGAACCTGCGCTGGCAGACGTTCGCCGCACGCTTCGCCGACGCCGTTTGGGCGCTCTCCCCCTCGTTGATCTGCACGCTCGTGGCCCGGCCAGCGGCCACGCCGCACACCCGCCCGGTGCCCGTCACAGGGTCCGCCGCCGATGCGGCCCTGGCCGAGAAGTTCGGCCTTGGACGTTCGATGTACCAGGGTCCAACGGGCATCATCGGCGTCCTCCACGATGAACTGCGGCGGCGAGGCGCTTCGCTCATCAGCCTGGCCGCTGGCGTACCGCACTACCTGAACGTCGATGAGAACCCGATGGCGACGATGGCCCTGCTGCGCGCCCTCGAACCGGTCCTCGGAATCGCCCCTCCGCTCGGAGATCTGGTCGATGAGGGCGAACGTTTCGTCCGCCGCGTGGAAGAGGCATCCCGTGGCGACGACCAGATCCGCGCCTACGTCCGCACGCTCGAAGAGCACTATGGAGAAGCTTCGAGCGACGAGTTTTCGCCGGAGGCTGGCGAACTGCCCTCGGCGGACGATATCCTTCGCGATGTCGAGGACCTTCTTCGCGGCAACTCGGATTCCTGAACTGGAGTGCCCGCAATGGCCGTTACATCCCTCGTTTGGAAGCTTGCCTCGCCGTATGACGCGTACGTCTCCCACGTCGCCCGGCTGAACGACGCCATCGACCGCATTCGCTACCTCTCCGATGTCGCCCTGGGCCACGAGGCCGGGCTCCAGGGTTCGGTCCGATACGTGCCGGGTGGGGCGGA
>JANMTH010000240.1:0-7984 GCA_031390305.1 Thermoflexaceae bacterium | reverse complement strand
TATCGCCGTTCCTTCGGGCACGCGCACTCCGGCAGCCACGGTTGCGCCGCTCCCGGCGACGACCCTGGCGAGGTTCGCCCCTTCGCCCACCGCTACGCCATCGGCGAGGATGCTCTCCCTGACAGTGGCGCCAGCGCCGATTGTCACGTTCTCCCAGAGGATCGAGCGCTCAATCACCGCGCCCGCTTCGACCCGCGAGCCAGCGCCCAGCGAACTCGCGGTCACCCGTGCGGTTGCGTCAATCGAAGCGCCGGGGGCGTGGAGCAGCTCGTTCCGCTGCGCCAGCAGGGCCACGTTCAGGGCCAGGTAGCGTGCTGGCGTCCCGATATCCGCCCAGATGCCCGTGAGCCGGTGCCCGTACACGCGGCGCCGCCGGGCGACCAGCGACGGAAAGAGCGTCTCTTCCACGCGGACGGCGCCGGGCGGGATCTCAGCGACCAGCCCTGGCTCGAAGATCCACGCGCCGGCGTTCACCAGGTTGCCGGGCGACGTCCCGAGCGGTGGCTTTTCGACGAACCCGGTCACGAACCCGTCCGCGTCCGTCACCGCGACACCGTACATCGAGGGGTCCTCGACTTCGTAGAGCGCGAGCGTGAGGTCGGCCTGGCGGGCCTCGTGCTCAGCTACGGCCCCGCGCAGGTCGAAATCGAGGTACACATCGCCATTGAGGACGATGAACCGTCCCTCGACTCCCGCCGTCTGGACGGCGTAGCGGATCGCTCCGCCCGATTCGAGCCGCTCCCGCTCCTCCACCACCGTCACCCGCATCGGCCCGGGCCGGCCCTCGGCGTAGGCGGCCGCCAGGTCCTCGTTGTTCTGCCCTATGGCGAGCACGGTCCGTTCGATCCCGGACCGTTCGAGCCAGGCGAACAGATACTCGATCGCCGGCTGGTTACAGACCGGAACCAGGCTCTTGTGGCGGGTGTTGGTCAGCGGCCGCAACCGTGGACCCGGGCCTCCGACTAGAATAATCGCGTCCACGCGTCGTTACTTCAGGCCCGCGGCGACACGGAGGTGCTCGGCGCGGTCGGTGTTCTCCCACGGCACGCCGAGGTCTGTCCGGCCGAAGTGTCCGTACGAGGCGGTCGCCCGGTACAGCGGCCGCCGGAGGTCCAGGTCGCGGATGATCGCGCCGGGCCGGAGGTCGAAGTGTTTGCGCACCGCCTTCAAGATCGTGTCGTCGCTCACCTTCCCCGTCCCAAACGTCTCCACGCCGATCGACGTCGGTTCGGACACCCCGATGGCGTACGAGAGCATGAATTCACAGCGGTCCGCCAGGCCAGCGGCGACGATCGTCTTCGCCACCCAGCGCGCCGCGTACGCGCCCGAGCGATCGACCTTTGTCGGGTCCTTCCCGCTGAAGGCGCCGCCGCCGTGGCGGGCAACACCACCGTACGAATCGACGATGATCTTTCGTCCCGTCAGTCCGGCGTCGCCACGGGGGCCACCGACGACGAAGCGGCCCGTCGGGTTCACGTAGACCTTCGTCTTCGCGTCCATCAGCCGCGGATCGACGATCGTGCTGATGATGTGTTCGCGAACGTCGGTCTCGATGACGCTCGGCGAGACATCGGGGTGGTGCTGCGTCGAAATCACGACCGCTTCGATCCGCCTCGGCTTCCAATGCTCGTCGTATTCGACGGTGACCTGCGACTTGCCATCCGGGCGGACCCACCAGAGTTCGCCGCTCTTGCGCGCTTCCGCCAGCCGCCGCGTCAGCCGGTGCGCGAGCGAGATCGTGGTCGGCATCAGTTCCAGCGTCTCCGTGCAGGCGAAGCCGATCATCATCCCCTGGTCGCCCGCGCCGGTATCCAGTTCGTCTCCCCGGCCAACGCCCTGGGCGATGTCGGGAGACTGCTCGCTGATCGCCGTGATCACGCCGCAGGTCGCCGCGTCGAAGCCGATATCCGAAGAGGTGTACCCGATCTCCCTGATCGTGTTGCGTACGATTCCCGGGATATCGACGTAGGCCGATGTCGTGATCTCGCCCATGACCAGAACGAGGCCGTTCGTGATCGCCGTTTCGCAGGCGACCCGCGCCATCCGGTCCTGGCTGAGGATCGCGTCCAGCACGCTATCCGAGATCTGGTCGCAGACCTTGTCCGGGTGGCCCTCGGTCACCGATTCAGAGGTAAGCAGCTTCCGTTCCGTCATGTTCCATCCTGTTCGAAGTTGCGAGGCAATGAAAGAGCCCCTCGGTCGGCGTGGGGCTTCCAACGACAGGTATCGTCATGCGATGCCCCTCCCATGAGGGGCGGGCCGGTAGAGGCCCGCCTTTTGTTGCCCGCCGTGGCGGGCCGCGTCGATTGGGCACCTTGGAGGCTTAACCAGGTTGCCGGGCGCTTTCGCGCCGCTCCTGACGCTGACGAAAGGGTAGCAGCCGCGCGCGCCGGCGGGAATACGGGTTATCGCAGCTCGTCCAGACCGAGCGCGAACTCGATCGCGCCCGCTACCTCGCGGAGGCGCGCGCCCGAGAGCCGCATGACAAACTCCTGCAACCGCTCGCCCTTTACGGTCTGAATGTTGTCGAGGT
Organism: Thermoflexaceae bacterium; assembly: GCA_031390305.1. GTDB lineage: Bacteria > Chloroflexota > Dehalococcoidia > Tepidiformales > Tepidiformaceae > JANMTH01. The sequence continues at coordinate 5,451 of JANMTH010000240.1, read as the reverse complement.
TTACGAACGACCGCCTCGCCATACCCTCGGACGCGGCCACTTCCACCCACGTCGGGGACGTGCGTACCCTCGTGGTCAGTGGAGCCACCGTCACCGACGTGAGCATGCTTAGTCCGGAGTTCCGGGTAAGGACGAGGACCGGGCGCCGCCCTGACTCGTCGTCAGCGTCCATCCAGTAGATCTCTCCCTGCCTCATCAGGCGTCCCACTCGGGGCCCCAGTCCTGGGCCTTGAACAATGCGTCGCCTTCGTCGCTCCCGGCCGCGTAAGCCGCGCGCCACCGCTCTTCGGCCTCCGCCGTTGCAATGCGCCGCAGTTCGCGATCGACCGCTTCCCGGATGAACGCCGACCGCGCGCCATGCTCCTTCTCTAGCAGACAGTCCAGCCGCTTCAGGAGAGGCTCATCGATGGTTATCTGGATCGTCTTCATCATAGGGCATCACCTGTGGAGAACTCTCCACAGTTTGGTCGCTACGAGAATCCACGTCAACGCGCGCCGGCGAAAGGCTGGCCGCTCCTACGTGCCCTCTTGCCAGCTCGTCAGGTAGCGCTTCTGCTCCTCCGTCAGGTAGTCGATGCGGATGCCCATGGCATGCAGCTTCAGCCGCGCGATCTCCTGATCGATCTCGTCCGGCAGCTCGTAGACCTGGTTCTCCAGCTTGTGATGGTTCGTCGCGATCCACTCCGCGCCCAGGGCCTGGTTGGCGAACGACATGTCCATCACGGCCGCCGGGTGGCCTTCAGCCGCCGCCAGGTTCACGAGGCGGCCTTCGCCGAGGAGGAAGAGCTTGCGCCCGTCCTGAAGGAGGAACTCCTCAACATGCTGGCGCACCCGGCGGCTTGTTTCGGCCATCCCCCGCAGCGCCTTCAGGTTGATCTCGCTATCGAAATGGCCGCTGTTGGCCATGATCGCGCCGTCTTTCATCGTCTCCAGGTGGGCCCGGTCGATCACGTTGCAGTCGCCAGTGAGGGTGATGAAGACGTCGCCCTCACGCGCTGCGTCGGCCATCGGCATCACGCGAAAGCCGTCCATCACGGCCTCCAAGGCCTTCACCGGGTCGATCTCCGTGACGATCACCTGGGCGCCGAGGCCCCGCGCCCGGCTGGCCACGCCGCGTCCACACCAGCCATACCCGGCAATCACGATGTTCTTCCCGGCGATGAGCACGTTCGTCGCCCGGATGATCCCGTCCATCGTCGATTGCCCCGTGCCGTAGCGGTTGTCGAAGAGATGCTTCGTGTCCGATTCGTTGATCGCCACGATCGGGTAGCCGAGCGCCCCATCCGCCGCCATCGCCTTCAGGCGAATGACGCCGGTCGTCGTTTCCTCCGTCCCGCCGACGACGCCGGGGAGCAGATCGCGGCGGTCCTTGTGGAGCACGGCCACCACGTCGGCGCCATCATCCATCGTCAGCTGTGGCGCGTGTTCCAGCGCCTGGTGGATGTGGCGGTAGTACGTCGCGTTGTCCTCGCCGCAGCGCGCGAAGACGGAGATGCCGAAGTCGTGCACGAGCGCCGCCGCCACATCGTCCTGCGTCGAAAGCGGGTTGCTCGCGCACACGCGGACATCGGCGCCCGCGTCGCGCAGCGTGATCGCCAGGTTCGCCGTCTCCGTCGTGACGTGGAGGCAGGCCGCCAACCGGATGCCCTGGAGCGGCTTCTCCCGCGCGAACCGCTCGCGAATCAGCTTCAGGACTGGCATTTCGCGTGCCGCCCACTCGATGCGCTTCACGCCCTCGGGCGCCAGCGAGATGTCCGTGATGTCATGGGGTACTGGCATTGTTCGTTTCCTTTAGATGTGGCGGGCAAGGGCGGCTGGCGCCCCATGCGAGGCCTGCATGGTCGTCGAGCCGGTGCGCCATGGCCACCCACGTCTGATCAGGATGCACGAACGGAAACGAACGAACCATCGTACTTTCGCCCACGAAGGGCAGCGCGGAACCTGCGAATTGTGCCGCCAAGGCCCGATGGGTCACGCCGCGCCGCGCTCGCTTCCACGAGTTGGCAAGCCTCGACGTAGCCCAGCTTTTCGTACGCCCTCACGGCCGCGAGGTTCTTCGGATCGACCGTCAGTACGACGTACTCGCAACAGCCCAGGAGCGCCGCCGTCACGGCGCTTGTGACCGCTGTGGCGTAGCCCCGGCCACGATGGGCCGGGTGCGTGAAGACATTGCCGACGACCGCCACGCCTTCCTGCCGCGAGACCACGTGTGTCCCGGCGACGGCCACAAGCCTCCCCTCGATCACGATCCCGCGGTAGATGCCCGCGTCGACGTGCTCGGGGATGTAGTAGCTTGGCCCGCCTTCCGTGCCGTAGAGCCCGTTAATCCGGCGGATGTCGTACCCGCTCAACACCGTCAACCGCTGGCCGCTCAGCGCCTGGAAGCGATTGGCCGTCACGGCCATCCGTATCATCGGCTGTTGGTTGCCCATGCGGTAGACGCGGCGGAGGCCATCGAGGTGCTGCGGTTGGCAGGTGGCGTAGGTGTGGGCCGGCCCCGGGTGGATGCTCAGGACGGCCGAGATCGCGTCCGGGTCGCCCATCACGAAGGTCGCGTCGCCGAGGCCACCGCGGCTGTGGAGCACGAGCCCCGTGCCCGTGTCACCTCGCGCCCAGTACCAGCGCGTCCGTTCGAAGAGGCCCGGTTCCAGCTGGCCGATGGCGTAGGCGGAGTAGTCCATCCGGGGCTTCAGGAGCTCCCGGATACGGTCGCGGTCCTGCAACGGCGTTACGACGTAGTCGTACGCCGGGCGGGCCGCTCCCTGCCACCGGACTTCGCGTTCGGCCACCTAGGCGCCTACCTCCGTCACCTCGAAATGCGTCAACTGCCGAAACGCCCGGTACCGCTCTTCCACCTCTTCGCGCGTCAGCCGGAGGAGCCGGGCGGGCCCGAAATCCTCCACCGCGAACGACGCCGTCGTCGATCCATAGATGATCGCTCTCCGAATCGCGGCGCTATTGATCGTCGTCACGGTGTCAAGATACCCCAAAAAGCCGCCAGCGAATGCGTCGCCCGCTCCCGTCGGGTCTACCACTTCTTCCAGCGGGTATCCCGGCGCGACAAAGTAGTCGTTCTTGCTGGCGAAGGCCGCGCCAAACTCTCCGAGCTTGATGATGATGCCCCCCCGCCGATCGCCGGCCAGCGTCCGCGCCGCCCTTGCGATGCTCGGGGTGTTCGCCATCTGGCGCGCCTCGCTCTCGTTCAAGGTTACGAAGTCGGCCATCGCCATCGCCCTGCGAAGGTCTTCTGGCGCCTCATCCACGAACATCTTGATCGTATCCACCAGTGTCACCTTCGGCGCCGTGAGCGCTCTCAGCAGGTTCTGCTGGTCGATTGGGTGCCCCGCCGCCAGGCAAGCCGCCGTGCTGTCCCGCCAGCTATCCGGGATGACCGGCTTCCATTCGACACTGATCCCGAGCTCCGGGTACCAGGTGTCGCGGTTGTTCATATCGTAGTGGTAGCGGGCGCCCCACCGGCTCGTCTTCTTGCCAGTGACCGTCACCAGCCCGGCGAGGTCGATCCCGGGACGGTCGAGCCGGGCGCGCATCTCCTCGGGAAAGTCTTCGCCGACGGCCGCGACCAAACGGACCTCGGTGAAGAGCGCGCCCGCCAGCGCCGCACACGTGGCCGACCCCCCGAGCGAGTTCGTGACGCTCCCGAACGGCGTTTCGATATCGTCGATCGCTACCCAGCCAGTGACCAGCATCGTCATGAGTTTGTTCCTCCGATCCGCCGGGCAAGGATAGGCCCGAGCCGCCGCAGTGCCTCCTGGGGAATCGCCGGCGCGGGCGTGATCAAGGCGCTATCAAGCGCCGTCTGCGCCGGGCAGCGGGAGACATCCGGGAGCGAGCGAGCGAGCGCCAGCACCACGCCCTGGCTCGACGTCACGTTCGCCTTGAGGACAGCGAAGATGCTGGTGGCGTCTACGGCCTCGTGGTCGGCGTGCCAGGCGTCATAGTCTGTCACGGCGGCCAGCAGGGCGTAGCTCATCTCCGCCTCGCGCGCGAGCTTCGCCTCCGGAAGCGCCGTCATCCCCACCAGGCTCGCCCCCCATTGCCGGTAGAGATGGCTCTCCGCGCGCGTCCCGAACGCGGGGCCTTCGATGCAGACGTAACTCCCGCCATCGTGGACGGTCGCGCCAGCGACTTTCGCGGCGGCCAGAACGCCATGGCGCATCACTTCCGAGAACGGGTCAGCGAAAGCTACGTGCGCCGCAACCCCTTCGCCGAAGAACGTCGCCGGCCGAATCCCCCGTGTCCGATCGATCACCTGGTCCGGGACCACGAGGTCGCCCGGGCGGTACTCCTCGCGCAGGCTGCCAACGGCCGAGACGCCGAGGACGCGCCGCACCCCAAGCGATTTCAGTGCCCAGAAGTTCGCTCGCTGGGGGATCTCCGAAGGGAGAAGCGCATGGTGCCGTCCGTGGCGGGCGAGGAAGGCGACCTTGACGCCGCCAAGCAGCCCGATCCGGATCGCGTCGCTCGGCGGGCCGAACGGGGTCCCGACGCTGATCTCGTCGATCGCTTCGAGACCGGGCATCGCGTAGAAGCCCGATCCACCGATGACAGCCAGTTCTATCCCCTGGGAAGAAGGCACGCCGCCAGTCTACGAAACGTCTTCGCTTACCGCCCAGCGAGGACGCGTTCGATGGCGGCCCCAAACGGCGGGCGAAGGACACCGCGTTCGGTGATGATCGCCGCGATCAGCTCGCCCGGCGTCACGTCGAACGCCGGGTTGTAGGCGGCCATTCCGGCCGGCGCCCACCGCTGGCCGCCGAAACCGCCGACCTCCGCCTCGTCGCGAAACTCGATCGGGATAGCGCTCCCGTCGCCGCACGCCGGGTCGATCGTCGTACAGGGGGCCGCGATGAAGAAGGGGACGCCGTGCCGGGCGGCCACGACCGCGAGGCCGTACGTGCCCACCTTGTTCGCCGTGTCCCCGTTCGCCGCGATCCGATCCGCGCCCGTGATGATGGCCTCCACCGCGCCGCTCGCGATAAGGCTGGCCGCCGCCGTGTCGGGTACGAGCGTCGCCGGGATCCTCAGCCGCTGGAGCTCCCACATCGTCAGCCGGGCGCCCTGGAGGAGGGGCCGGGTTTCGGTGGCGTAACAGTGCGTGAGCGTTCGTGCCGCATAGGCCGTTCGGATAACTCCGAGCGCCGTCCCCATCCCGCCGGTCGCCAGCGAACCGGTGTTGCAATGCGTGAGCACCGCTCCGGGCGGGAGGATCGCCGCTCCGGCTGCTCCGATCGCCCGGTCTTCCGTTACACGCTCCTGGGCCATAGCTTCGGCGTTGTCCCACAGCGCCCTGAGGCGGTCTTCATGCTTCGGGCCGGCGAGACGCGCCTGGCCAAGTGCCCGGCGGATGGCCGCGCCGAGATCGACGGCCGTCGGACGCGTCGCCAGGACGCTCGCCGCCGCCCGCTCGAGGGCCGCTTCGGTCGTCCCCTC
>JANMTH010000227.1:0-4589 GCA_031390305.1 Thermoflexaceae bacterium | reverse complement strand
CCCCCGGGCGTGCCTTCGCCGGCCGCGAACGCGGCGGACGTTGTCTCCAGTTTGGGGAGGGTACGGCGGCGCGTCTCTCGGGAGTTTCACGCATTCAGGCCGCCAGACCGGCGCGGCCCCGAAGGATTGGGCGTCCGTGGGAATGATCGCCGGGCGATTAGCCTTCCAGCCACTCAGCGTCAAAGACGCGCGTCGCCGGGCCCGTCATGAACACGGAGCCCGCGCCGTCCCACTCCAGGATCAGGTCGCCGCCCGGCAGCGAATCGACGATCCGGTCGCCGGTGAACCCGCGAAGGCGCGAGGCCGCGCAGACGGCGGTGGCGCTTGTACCCGAAGCGAGCGTAATCCCGGAGCCTCGTTCCCAGACGCGATGCTTCACGTGGCCGCGGTCGAGCACCTGCACCACCTGGAAGTTCACGCGTCGCGGAAACAGCGGAAGGTGCTCAACCAGCGGGCCGATCCGTTCGAGCGGGAACGCGGCCGGGTCCGATTCGATGTAGTGGATGGCGTGCGGGTTGCCCACACTTACCAGCGTCAGCTTCAGGTCCAGCCCATCGACGGTGACCGGGAGGTCGATGACGGGGCCCGCGCCCTCGACGTTCGCGGGCAGCGAAGCGGGGTCGAAGCTCGGCGGGCCCATATCGACTCGCGCGCCCGTGACCACGCCGCCTTCGCGCATGAGTTCCAGCGTCTTAATCCCGGCCAAAGTCTCCACCGTCACGGGCTCGCGGTCGAAGGGCACCAGCCCTTCCTCGATTGCGAACTTCACGACGCAGCGGATGCCGTTGCCGCACATCTCGGCTTCTGAGCCGTCGGCGTTGAACATCCGCATCTTCATATCCGCCACGGCCGAGGGCAGGGCGAGGATGAGCCCGTCGCCGCCGACGCCGAAATGGCGATCGCTCAGTCTGACGGCGAGCGCGTTCCAGTCGCGTTCGTCCTCGCGTTTTGGGGCGAGGTAGACGTAGTCGTTGCCGAGGCCGTGCATCTTCGTAACGCGCATGGTCTGAGTTAAGCGGAAAGCGGCGGGGAACGCAAAGCCCGGCGCCTATAGGACGCGGAGACGCAGAGGTTTGGAGGTTGTGGGTAGGCGTCCCTTCTTGCTCCGCGTCTCCGCGTCCCACGTTCGCCTAGCGCCGGCTCGCGAATCGTCGTCGCGCCGGTATCAGCCGCGATGAATCGCCCCGCGCTTGACAACCCTTAGGACAACACTAACGATACGAGTGATGTTCTCGGGGCGGGGTGTAATTCCCCACCGGCGGTGAAAGCCCGCGACTCCGCGCAAGCGGACTGACCCGGTGCGATTCCGGGGCCGACGGTCACAGTCCGGATGGGAGAGAACAGCGTATGCCCGCCTCGGGGGTGTTGCACCGCCGCAGGCCGCGGCAGCCGTTGTCTTCGCCCGTTTCCCCGATCGCATCGAATATCCGAGTCCCGGCGCCCCGCGCCCGGGTCCCGGCTGAAGAGGTGTGGATGTTCACGGGGATCATCGAAGAGGTCGGGACGGTCACCGAGGCGGCCGAGGGGCTCCTCTGGATACAGGCGCCAGTCATTCTCGGCGACGCGAAGCTGGGCGATTCGATCGCGATCAACGGCGTCGATCTGACGGTCGCTGAAGTGAAGGGCGAGACCTTCTTCGCCAACCTCATGCCCGAGACGTATCGGCGATCGAACCTCGGCGAGCTCAAGGTCGGCGACCTCGTGAACCTGGAACGGAGCGTCCGCCCCCAGGACCGGCTGAGCGGCCACATCGTCCGTGGTGTCGTCGAGGCGACGTGTACGCTGCACTCGATGGTGCCCGAAGGCGAGGCGATCATCACCCGCTTCATGGCGCCGCCCGAGTACCTGAAGTACATCGCCGTGAAGGGCCCCGTCTGCGTCGATGGCATCAGCCTCACGGTTGTCGACAAGACGGCGGATAGCTTCGCTGTTTCGCTTGTGCAATACACGCAGGAGCACACGAATCTGAAGACGCGAAAACCGGGCGACCGGATCAATCTCGAAACCGACATCATCGCGCGTTACGTCGAGCAGATGCTTGAGGCAAGGGCCGGAGGAACACAGGTATGAGCGAACGCGATGGCGTTATCGTGAGCGTCCCGGAAGCGATCGAGGAGTACAAAAAAGGGAAGTTCGTGATCATCACGGACGACGAAGAGCGGGAGAACGAAGGCGACCTCTGCATCGCGGCCGAGTTCGTGACGGCGGAACACATCAACTTCATGGCGAAGTACGGACGTGGGCTGATCTGCACGCCGATCACGGAGGACCGGGTGGCGGAGCTGAAGCTGCCGATGATGGCGCACGACAACAGCTCACAGTTCGGGACACCGTTCACGATCTCGGTCGAGGCGCGGACCGGCGTAACGACCGGGATCAGCGCCGCCGACCGGGCACGCACAGTGCAGGTTCTGATCGATCCGCATTCACGGCCGGAAGACCTCCTGAGGCCCGGCCATACCTTCCCGCTGCGGGCGAGGAAGGGCGGCGTCCTCGTTCGAGCCGGGCAGACGGAAGCGAGCGTAGACCTGGCGCGGATGGCCGGCCTCGGCCAGGCGGCCGTGATCTGCGAAATCATGAAGATGGACGGGGAGATGGCGCGGATGCCGGACCTGAAGCGGTTCGCCCGCCGCCACGGCCTGAAAATCGTGACCATCAACGAGATGATCAAGCACCGCCTCCGCACGGAACGGCTGGTCAAGCGAGTGGCCGAAACGAAGCTACCGACGCCGCACGGCGAGATGCTTATCCTCGCCTACAAGGCGGACAACTCGCCGGATGAGCATGTCGCTGTCGTGAGCGGGACAATCGACCCCGACGTTCCGGTGCTTGTTCGCGTGCACGACCAGTGCGTCACCGGCGATGTCTTCGATTCGCTGCGCTGTGACTGCGGCGAGCAGAAAGACCGGGCGATGCAGATGATCGGCGAGCAGGGAGGGGTCTTTCTCTACATGCGCCAGGAGGGACGGGGCATCGGACTGCACAACAAGCTGCGGGCGTATGAACTGCAGGACCAGGGGATGGACACGGTCGACGCGAACGTCGCCCTGGGCTTCCCGGCCGATCGGCGGGACTACGGCATCGGGATGCAGATCCTGGTGGACATCGGCGTCAAGAAGATGCGGCTGATCACGAACAACCCGGCGAAACGCGCCGGACTTGAAGGCTACGGGCTCGAAGTGGTCGAGCGCGTCTCAATCGAAACGGAGCCGAACCAGCACAACATCCGGTATCTCGACACCAAGCGGCGGCGGATGGGCCACCTCCTCGATGGTCTCGAGACGCTGGCGGGAGGGGACTGATGCCCGTCCTCGAAGGAAGCGGCGACGGTTCGGGCCTCCGCGTTTGCGTGGTGGTGGCGCGCTGGAACGGATTCATCACCCAAAAGCTGTTGGATGGCGCTCTTTCGACGCTGCGAGCAAGCGGCCTGGCGGAGGCCGACATCACGACCGTCTGGGTGCCGGGCTCGTTCGAAGTACCGACGGCGGCACGTTGGGCCGCCGGCTCCGGGAAGTTCGATGCCGTCGTCTGCCTGGGCTGTGTGATTCGGGGCGAGACGGCCCACTTCGAGTACGTCGCCGGCGGAGCGGCGGAAGGCATCCTGAAGGTCTCGCTGGACACGGGGATGCCGGTCATCTTCGGGGTGCTGACGGTCGAGAACGTCGAGCAGGCGGTGGCCCGCACGGGCGGCAAAGAAGGCCACAAAGGCGAGGAATCGGCGCGGACGGCGATCGAGATGGCGAACCTGCGAAAGCAGCTCGCGTAGCGTGCTGGCGAAGGTGGCGGCCTATCGCACGCTGGTTCTTGTTGGCGTGCTGGCCGCGCTGGTGGCGACCGCCTGCGGCGGCGCGGGCTCGCCGACCCCCAGCCAAACGGCGACAGCCGGGCTCTCACCGGCCGCGAACGGTTGCCGACCCGACCGCGACGGCCTGACACCGGGAGCGACGGTCGTGCGGAAGCTCACCTCCGGCGGGCAGGAACGGGAGTACCGCCTCCATATGCCAGCGAACGGCGGCGCCGGGCCGTGGCCGCTGGTTCTCAACTGGCACGGCCTCGGCGGGAGCGCGCTCCTCCAGGAGGCGTATTCGGGGCTTGTCCCGCTGAGTGACCAGCACGGGTTCGTGCTGGTGAGCCCGGACGGCACGGGCTCGCCGCGTGGCTTCGCGGCCTTCCCGGGCATCGGCGCCACGGACGACATACAGTTCACGCGCGACCTGCTGGATGCGGTGATCTGCGACGCGGATGTCGATCCGCCGCGGGTCTATTCCACCGGCCATTCCAACGGCGGGTTCATGTCGTCGCGAATTGGTTGCGAGCTGGGCGACCGGCTCGCGGCGATCGCGCCGGTGGCCGGCGTGTTCGTCCCGGCGACCGGGACGTGCAAACGGTCGATCCCCGTGATGGCCTTCCACGGCACCGCCGATACCGTGGTGCCCTACGAGAAAGGTCTGATCCTGGGGATATTGCCGTACGACGGCGCCCTCGATGGCGCGCAGGATTGGGCTGTGACGAACCCGGCGATCCCACGCTCACAGTGCGACGCGATCGGTGTCGGCGAAGGGAAGTTGAGTGAGCACGTCGTCCGCTTC
>JANMTH010000033.1:0-4853 GCA_031390305.1 Thermoflexaceae bacterium | reverse complement strand
CGGCGCGCCTGAAGGAGATCTGCCGTTTCCGGGTGGCGCAACTGAATTCGTGCGAATTCTGACAGGCTGCCCGGCTTCCGGTGTCACCGGAAGGAGCAACCCTCGAAGAGGAGACGATCGCGGGCATCCGCAACTGGTCGGACGCCGATTTCACGGACGCCGAGAAGGCGGCGCTCCACTACACGGAGCGCCTGTTCATCGACCACAACAACATCGACCAGGCGCTGTTCGACGAGCTGCTGGCGTTCTATACGGAAGAGCAGATTGTTGAGCTGGGCTGGGCGGTGGTGAGCTACCTGGGCTTCGGGCGGCTGATCCATACGTTTGGGCTGCGTCCGGACTGAGGGCGGGCTCCGGCTAGGGTGGGTGATCGGCGAGGTTGGCCGGTGGTTCGGGGGTAGGCGGCCCCGGTGGGCCGCGGCTACCGTGTATCGCACAATCGGATCACGCCCCTATACTTTCTTGCGTGCCGGATCCGTTGCTACGTAAGGCCCAGGCCGATGTTGTGCTCGAGCGCACGGCGAACCAGCTGCGTCAGCTGCTCCAGGAAGCCTGCGCCCAGCTGCGGCCGTTTCCGCCATTCCCGAACGCCCTGTTCACGAACGCGATCGAGTGCGACGAGGGGGCGGCATCCGACCGCGACCGCGGCTGCATCGTCGTCGGGGAGGATGGGGAACTGTACGAGCTGGAGTTCGGAATCGACCACGACAGCATCGAGATGACCGGTTCGTGGGATCCGGTGACGGCCCGCAAGGAATCGATGAAGAAGCCGGAGCTGCACCCGAGGGACTACATCGTCTACGCCTACAACGGCTTGATCGCCGTTACGGAGCACCTCCTTGAGCAGGAGGAGGAGAGCCGGGCATGAAGAGGCTGTTGAAGCTGGCCGTCCTGAGTATCGCGCTGGCGGCCGTAGTCGCCGCCGTGGTCCGCGTTCGGCGCCGTTCGGCACGGGGACGGCTCCCGGAGGAGCTGTGGTCGCCGCCGATCGTCGCCGCGCCGGAACCGGAGCCGTCGGTCGACGTGCCCGCTTCAGGGGCGGACGAAGCGGCCGATCTCCCGGAGGCCACGGAGGAGGTAGTTCCCGAGGCGGCCGTCGTCGCGGAAGAAGCCGCTCCCGTCGCGGTCGTCGTCGCGGATGAAGCCGCTCCCGTCGCGATCGTCGTCGCGGAAGAAGCCGCTCCCGATGCGCCCCCCGAACGCGCGGCGGAGGCGGAGCCCGGCCCTGAGTTGCTGGAAAGCGGCGGCGAAGCGTCCCTCGCGGAGATCCCCGAGGAGCGGGCGTTCGATGCTGGCGTGGGGACGATCGAGGAAACGGGAGCGGAGGGATCCGCCGAGACCCCCGTGATCGCGGCGGAGGACAACGTTCTCACGGATGCCTTCGAGCGGCTCGCCAACACCGAGGACGAACCCGTCGAGGAGACGGCCGCCGCTGGGTTCGCCACCATCGAGCCGGAAGAGACGGTTGAGGGCGAGGCGGAGGCGCCGGAGGTGGCCGGGCCGGAGGCTTCGACAACGCCCACCGCGGATCCAGACGATATTGAGGCGGAGGCGCCACCCCTCCCGCCGGTCGAAGAACGGCCGGACGGAGACGTCGCCGTCCCGGCCGCCGCAACAGAGGGAGCGCTTTCCGGCGCCCTCGAGCGGGCCCTGACCGAAGCTTCGCCGCCACCGGTGACCTCGGCAAGCGGGCGGGACGCTGAATCGTATCTGGATGAAGGCAACGTCTACTTCAACGTTGGGCAGTACAACCTCGCGATCGACCGTTACACGCGGGCGCTGGAGAACGACCCCGGTCTGACAGCGGGCTACTACAACCGGGCGAACGCGCGCACGCGGACGGGAGAGTACGAACACGCCCTCGCCGATTACGATGAGGCGCTGAAGCTCCAGCCTGAGGACGCGGACGCGCTGAACAACCGGGGGATGCTGCACCTCTATCGGGCGAACTACGCGGCGGCCCTGGTGGACTTCAACGCGGCCCTCGCGGGCGACCCGAACGACACGACGGTGATGGTGAACCGCGGACTGGCCAACCTTCACAGCGGCGACGCGGCCTCGGCCCTCGTCGATTTTCAGGAAGCGGCGGCGATGGACCAGGATGACGCGGCGGCACACTACGGCGCGGCACAGGCGGCCTCGGTGTTGGGGAACCGGGAGGAGGCGCTGCGGCGGATGCGCCGGGCGCTTCACCTCGACGCGGGGTACGCGCGGGAAGCCGCGGCGGACGCGAAGCTGGCTAACCTTCATGGCGACAACGAGTTCATGCGGCTGCTACGCGAGGCCTCGGGCAAGCGCTGAAGGGCCCGCGCCGTTCTCACGCACCACCACCAATCGTCTTCGTGCCGTAGTATGTCGCGGATTCGTATGGAGGTGCCGGCGTGCGCCAGAACCTTGTCCGTTGGGGTGGCGCCGCCGCCATCGCCTGCGCCCTTCTCCTGCTCGTCCGCGCGATAGCGGACCTCACGCTGGACGCGGATATCTACAGCGACGATGCCGTGGACTTCCTCCCGGCGATCGAATTTAACCGGTCTGGCGTGCTCATGGCCTCGCTGATGGCGCTGCTGACACCGCTGGCCATGATCCCGTTCCTCCTCGGGTTGTACCTCGCGGTTCGCGAGGACGACCGGCCGTTGGCCGCGCTCTCCGTAGGCTTCAGCGGCTTCGGCCTGATGGCCTTCGTTGCCGCCTTTGTGGTTTACGCGATGGAGCTGCAGGTGGCCTCTGAGTTCCTGACCGCGCGCGACGCGGTGCGGGCGGCCATTGCCCAGGATGGCGAGATGCTGATTCTGGCGTTCATCCTGTTGCAGCAGGTGGCGTACGCGGCGTTTGGCGTTGGTACGGCGCTGGCGGGGGCGCTCCTCCTACGGACACCGCTTGTCCCGAAATGGCTGGCTTACGCGACGTTCGCGGTCGGCGTTCTGCAGTTCGGCTTTTTCATCGTTGACTGGCTGGTGGTGTGGGTGCACCCGCTATGGCTGGCCGGCGTCGGCTGGTACCTGTACGAACGGGCGGGCTACGTGACGCCCTCCAGTCCTCAGCCGGTCACGGCCAGGCGGACGAGTATGTTCGAACCAGAGCGCTGAACGCCACTCCTCCGCCTGGTGGCCATTGCGGGTTCGGCCGGAGGGCGCGCGGTGGGGCGGCCTTACTGACGCCAGACAGGGCGCCGCCTATCCTCTGAGGCATGTCCGAACAGTACGTCGCCTCCGACAAGCGCACTGGCCTGGAAGTCGCCGTGACGGGTGACTTCCCGCCCCATCCCGATGACCGCGTCCGGATCGCCCGGACGGTCACGCTGTTCACGCGTCTGATGTCGACGATCCTCTCGACGGAGAGCGAGTCCCAGCGCCGCGAACGCTTCATGGCCATCGAAACGCAGCTCGAAATGGCGGACGCCCTGATTCGCGAAGACATGGGCGAGGTGCAGCGGCTGCTCCACTCGACGATGGAGAAGATGGGCGTCACAAAGGAACAGCTCGACGAGCTGGCGCGGCGGATCATCGAGGAGTTCGGCGGCGACAGCCCTCCGGGGGAGGGCCCGGACGTCCTCGGTCCGGGTCCGGACGAGCCGTCGCGAGGATAGGGCCGGTTAGACGCAGAGGCGCAGAGGCGCAGAGGGAGCGGAGGGTTTTACGGAGTTGGGTTGAGCGGGCCGGGCGGGGTTCGGACGTAGGCGACCCCTGTGGGTCGCGGCTACTCGCGCTTCGGGGGGCGTGCGCCTACCCTCCGATGACGTGAGCGCCCATGAGACGGCCACCCTTCTTGTCAGCTGCCCGGATGGTCCCGGGATCGTGGCGGCGATGTCGGACTTTGTCTTCCGCAACGGGGGCAACATTCTGGACCTGGACCAGCACGCGGACTCGGCGTCGGACACGTTCTTTATGCGGCTGCGCTGGGATCTCGCGGGATTCGCGCTGGACAGGGTGGGCACGGGCCACGCCCTGGCGGCGCTTGAGCGGCGATTCGGACTGGAGTGGGACCTCAGCTATTCGGAGCGGCGGCAGCGCGTGGCGGTGTTCGCGACGAGGGCGCCGCACTGTCTGTACGACCTCCTTCTGAGCCACAGCCTGGGCGAACTCGGGGGCGAACTTGTCGGTGTGATTGCGAACCACGAAGACCTTCGGCCGGTCGCCGGGCACTTCGATGTCCCGTTCCATCACATTCCGGTCGCGAAGGAGGCGCGAGCCGAGGCGGAGGCGGCGCAGCTGCGCCTGCTCGACGAGCTGGACGTCGATCTCGTGGTGCTCGCGCGTTACATGCAGATCCTGAGCCCAGAGTTCGTGGCCGCGAGGCCAGGCCGGATCATCAACATCCACCATTCGTTCCTCCCGGCCTTCGTGGGCGCGAAGCCGTATCACCAGGCGAAGGAGCGGGGCGTGAAGCTGATCGGGGCGACGGCGCACTACGTGACGGCGGACCTGGACCAGGGGCCGATCATCGAGCAGGACGTGGCCCGCGTGAGCCACCGCGACGACGTCGCCCAGATGGTCCAGAAGGGCTCGGAGCTGGAGCGCCAGGTGCTGACGCGGGCGGTGCGGCTCCACCTCGAGAGGCGGGTGCTGATCGCGGGGAACCGGACGATCGTGTTCGGGTAGCGGCCCGCTAAACGCCAGGATGCCAAGAGCGCCAAGGCCGCTACTCGATTCTTGGCATCTTGGCGTCTTGGCGATTAATCGCGCCCGAGGAGGCCGGCGCCGCTGGGGCCGCCGGGCTGGCAGTGGCGGCAGAAGCTGGTTATGCGCTGGTTGGCGGTGATTTCGCTGATGGCGGCGCCGCAGCGGGGGCAGGGTTGGCCGCCGCGGCGGTGAACACGGACGAAGTCACGGCGCTCGTCGTAGTCGAGGATGTCA
>JANMTH010000031.1:0-7002 GCA_031390305.1 Thermoflexaceae bacterium | reverse complement strand
CAAGCTGGCGCTCCTGACCCGCGCCCAGCCCGATGTCGTTGGCATCTCCTCGATCGGTGGGCTCCTCCATCCCGTCACGGAGACCGACGACCACGGTCTGCTGGTCATGTTTCGGGGCCCGACTTCGGTGTTCGCGCCCATTGCCCCTGGTCTGTATACGAACGTTCCGATCGAGTCCTTCCGCACGGCGCCATTCGAAGAGCGATTCACCGTCGAAGGGCCAGGAATCCTCGCCTTCGACGGTGAGCGAGAGCGGATCCTCCAGCCGGGCCAACGCGCCACGCTCCGTATCGCCCGCGACGGCCCGCGCGTAATCGATGTCCACCGAACGATGAATTTGGCGGCCTGCCGCGGACTTTTCCGCGGTCCGCTGCCCGAGGTGAACAATGGCAACTGAAGTCGTGATCCTCAAACTCGGTATGACGATGACCGAGGGCACCGTCGCCGAGTGGCTGGTCGCGGATGGCGGCGAGGTGAAGCTCGGCGAGCCGATCTACCGCCTCGAGACTGAGAAGATCGAGATGGATGTCGAAGCCGAAACGGCGGGCATCGTTCGCCATGTCGTGCCCGAAGGGTCGCTCCTCGAATGCGGCGTGACCGTCGCCTACATCCTCGCGCCCGGCGAAGCGATGCCGGGCGCCGCACCGAAGGCGGCGGCCCCATCCCCGGTCGCGGCCGCCGTCCCGGCCGCCTCCCTTGTCCTTCCTGTCGCTGTCGCCGAGGGCGGCAGGATTCTCGCTTCTCCGGCCGCCCGGCGCCTGGCACAGGAGCGCGGCATCGATCTCGCCGCCATCGCCCCCACCGGACCCGAAGGCCGCGTCACCGAGAGCGACGTCCAGAACTACCAGCCAGCCGCTGCGCCCGCCCCCGTGGCCTCCCCGGCAGCCAGCGCCGCTTCGAGCGAGAGCGTCATCGCATCCCCCCTCGCGAAGAAACTGGCCGAACAGCTCGGCGTCAACCTCGCCGCCGTCCCTGGCTCGGGGCCGGGCGGCCGGATAACGAAAGAGGATGTCGAGGCCGCCGCCGCTCCCAGCGCCGCTCCCAGCGCCGCTCCGCCAGCGACCACGGCGCCTGCGCCGGCCACCGCCGCCGACGCAATCGTCCCGCTCCGCGGCATCCGCAAGGTGATCTTCCAGCGCATGCACCAGTCGCTCCAATCGATGGCCCAGCTCACCCTGGCGATGGAAGTCTGGATGGACGAAGCCGTCCGCCTGCGCACCCAGATGGTGGAAGAGTGGGCGCCCGACGGCGTCAAACCTTCCTACACCGACCTCGTCATCAAGGCCGTCGCGAAGGCCCTCCGCAAACACCCGATGATGAACTGCCAGGTTGTGGACGAGGGGATTCAGGTGCTCGGCGAGATTCACGTTGGCATGGCCGTCGCCCTCCCCGACGGCCTCGTCGTCCCGATCATCCGGAACGCGTTCGACCTTTCATTGAAGCAGATCGCGGCCGAGTCATCGCGCCTGGCCGACGGCGCGCGCAACGGTAAGCTCGGGCCCGATGACTACGCCGGGGGAACGTTCGCGGTCACCGCGCTCGGCATGTTCGGCGTCGATATGTTCACCCCGATCATCAACGCCCCCAACGCCGGCATCCTCGGCGTCGGCCGGATCCACGACGGCATCGCCTGGGAAGGCGACCGTCCCGTTAAGCGTCAGCAGATGACCTTGAGCCTCACCTGGGACCACCGCGTCGTCGATGGCGCGCCAGCCGCCGAGTTCGTCCAGACGGTGAAAGCGCTGTTGGAATCGCCGTACCGGCTGCTGGTCTAGCGGTTGACGGGCGAAGGTGGTCCGCGAAGAATAGAGAGTGTGAGGGAGACAGATGGCAGAAACGGCACCCCAGATCACAGAGATCCCGGCGGACGTCGAGGCGCGGATCCGGGCGCTTGCTGACAACCCGGAGTACCGCACCCGAATTGCTGAGGCGCTGGCAGCAGTCGAGCGCGGCGACATCGGACGGGTGTACAAGAAGGCACGTCCGTAGCGGCCTACGAGGTCCTTGTTCTGTACGCGGCCGAGCAACGCCTCCGCGAGTCGCCGTGGCGGGCCCGCCGTGCGTTGGACTCAATACTGCAACGCCTCAGCGAGGCCCCGGAAGTCGATCACCTCACGATCTTCCAGAACTTCCTTTCGACGAATGGACGGCTACGGCTGTACCTCGACCGCACGTTCCTGGTGACCTTCGCCGTTCGGGGTGACCGGGTTCTGGTCCTCGATATCGTGCACACGATGAGTGACTAGACGGCTCCTCCGGCCGCCGTTCGCTCAAACAGGAGAACACAATGGCTGAAACGTTCGATCTCATCGTTGTTGGTGGCGGCCCCGGCGGCTACGTCGCCGCCATCCGCGCTTCCCAGCTCGGCATGCGCACCGCCATCGTCGAACGCGAAGCGCTCGGCGGCGTCTGCCTGAACTGGGGCTGCATCCCGACGAAGGCGCTCCTCCGCACCTCCGATATCTACGGCCAGCTGCAGCACCTGGAGCCGTACGGCCTCTCCGCCAGCAACGTGACCTTCGACATCGCGAAGGTTGTCGAGCGGTCGCGGACCGTCGCTGGCCAGCTGTCCGGTGGCGTCAAGACGCTCATGCGCCGGAACAAGGTCACCGTCTTCGATGGAAGCGCCCGGCTCGCCGGACCGGGCACGCTGGCGGTCGCGAAGGGCGGCCAGCCCGTCGCCGAACTCGAATCGGACCACATCATCCTCGCCACCGGCGCACGAGCGCGCGTCCTCCCCGGCCTGGAGCCGGACGGCCGTCTCGTCTGGACCTATCGCGAGGCGATGGTCCCCGACATCATGCCGAAATCGCTCCTGATCATCGGCTCGGGCGCCATCGGCATGGAGTTCGCCAGCTTCTACCGGACCATGGGCGCCGAGGTGACCGTCGTCGAGGTTCTCCCCCAGATCCTGCCGGTTGAAGACGAAGAGATATCCGCGCTCGCCCGGCGCCAGTTCGAAAAACAGGGCATCGCTATCCACACCGGCGCGAAAGTGACCTCGCTGGAACGCGGCGGGAACAGCGTCAACGTCACCTTCGAGGGCGCGAATGGCGCCGAAAAGCTGACCGTGGACCGGGTCATCTCAGCTGTCGGTGTTCAGGGCAACGTCGAAGATCTGGGGCTCGAAGGCACCGGCGTCCTCGTCGATCGCGGTTTCATCACCGTCGATCAGTGGCAGGAGACCGGCGAGTCCGGCGTCTACGCCATCGGTGACGTGGCGGGCACGCCCTGCCTGGCCCACAAGGCCAGCCACGAGGGAGTGATCTGCGTCGAGCGGATCGCCGGCCTCGAGACGGTGCGGCCGCTGAACAAGCGGCGTATTCCAGGCTGCACCTACTGCAACCCGCAGGTCGCGAGCGTGGGCCTCACGGAGAAGGCCGCGCGGGAGGCCGGGTACGAACTGAAGGTTGGCAAGTTCCCGTTCATCGGCAACGGCAAGGCGATCGCCATGGGCGAACCGGAAGGCCTGGTGAAGACGATCTTCGACGCCGCCACCGGAGAGCTCTTGGGAGCGCACATGGTCGGCGCCGAAGTAACCGAGCTGATCCAGGGTTTCGTTATCGCGATGACCCTGGAATCGACGGAAGAGATGCTCATGGAGGCGATCTTCCCGCACCCGACGATCTCCGAAGCGATGCACGAATCCGTCCTCGCCGCCTACGGACGGGCGATCCACATTTAATCGGTCTCCTCGTCGCCCTCCGCCCGTTGCTGTTCGACGAAGTAGGTGACCACGGCCACGACGGCCGAGGCGAGGGCGATCCATTTCCCGATCCTCAGGAGCAAGCGAACCGCCTTCACCACAACCCAAAGCACGCCGAGGAGCGCGACAGCGCCTGCCGCGAGCACCGGCAGGGGCACGTCGTGCCGCAGACCGCGCACCACGTCGAGCGTCTGATCGAGGACGCTCGCGGGCTCAGTGTCGTACTCCATCGCGTCCGGTGGCTCAGTCATCGAGTTCGCTCGGGGCGGTGATGCGCACGCGGTTCTTCGTTTCGACGACGAGATAGCGAAGGAGGTCGGCTTCACGGGCCGGCTCGTCGAACGCTCCCCGTGAGATCGCTTCGCAGAGGCGGTCCTGGCGTTCGCGGACCGAACTCTGGAGTTCGCCATACGAGGCAGGGATCGGCGCTTCGCCAAGGAGGCCGTCCAGCAGCCTCCACTCCTCGTGGAGGTGTCCCTCTTCCTGCTCGAGTTCGCGCTTGACGATCGCCAGCGAGTTCGAGGCGACGAGGAGCTGGAAACGCAGCCAGCGGTCGGTCTGCGTCTCCGATTGCTTGCGCAGGAAGCGGCCGATGCCGTCCAGGAGTTCGAGGGCGGTCGCACGGTCTTGCATCTCAGCAGGCTCCCACAAGCCGAAGCACTTCGAGCTCGGTATCCGCCGCCCGGCGGCCGATGGCGGCGTGCTCATGGCTATCCATAATCCCGCTCAGGTGCTGGTGGGCCTGCATCATGCAGATCACGGACCAGCGGACGTTCTGGAACACCTCCCAAAGGCGGAGACGTTCGCGGTCGATGGTGAAGCCACTGTACTTCTCGTAGGCCCCCACCCAGGTCTCTCGGTCGGCGATTCCGCCCGCCGCGAGGTCACGCCGGTTGAAGCGCCAGACCTTCGTCAGGAACCAGGAGATGTCCTCCTCGGCCTCGCCGATGTGCGTCCCCTCCCAGTCGAGATTCGCGGTCAGGCCCGCCCTATCGTACATAATGTTTCCGACGCGCAGATCGCCATGGACCACGTGGAGGGGCCGGGTGCGGGGTGCGAGGGTCGCGATACTCCGCGCCATCCACCGGAACGACCACTCCAGCAGCGGGTGTGCGTTGATCTTGACGCGTTCGTACTCGATCCGCTGGCGCTCAAGCTCCACGCTCAGGCATTCCGCGTCGGCTTCGGGGCCACGGAGGGCGTCGCCGACTTCGGCCGGCGTGATCGTGTGCACCCTGGCGATGTCCTCGGCGAGCTGCTGAACCAGCGCCCGGCGGCACTCCGCGAAATCCGGCGAGGTCACCAGCTGTCGCGGGTTCGTCTCACCAGGCATCCGCGTCATCAGCATGAACGTTTGTCCGCGGCTGTTCTCCCCCACGTAGATCGGCTTCGGGCAACGCACGCCGCGCTCGTGGGCAGCCTTCATCACGACGAATTCGGCGCGGCTCTTGGCCGTATCGTCGCGGGCCGGAGGACTGAGCCGGACGACGAGTTCGTCAGTTCGATCGGGGAAGACGGCGTCCGCCCCCCAGGAGTCGTGCATCGCGCCGCCAGCCAGCAGCCGTGCCCCCGTGACTTCGAGAGCCGGAATGTCGAGGCCCTGCCGGACAGCGGCCGTGACGATTTCGGGAGATCCGATTGGGTCAGCCATGGTGGCGTATTGTGGCCCCGAAGGCCACGGAGCGCGAGCGACGCGTCAGACGGGCGCCGCCGATCGGAACGCGGGGATGACTTCGGCGGCCCAAGCGTGGAGCGAATCCCAATCGAGCGGGGGCCGCACGGAGATGTTGACGCGCGCGCAACCGGTCTCGGCGTAGCGTGCGACAAGCTCTCGCGCCTCGGATGGCGTACCCAGGACAACGCCCCGCGAGCGGAAGGCGGGAGCGGCGGCGCCCCAACTCTCGCTGAAGTGGGCCTCGCTACGCGCCCGGTCTGCTTCGCTGGCGGCGAGGTGGAAGCTCAGGTTTACGTTCCGTTCGATGCTGGCCGGGTCACGGCCCTCGCCCTCGCAGTACTCATCGAGCAGCTTCGAAAGCCGTGTGAACTCCTCCGGCGAGGTGTACGGCGAATTCCAACCGTCGGCGTGGCGGGCGACAAGCCGAAGGGTCCGCTTCTCGCCGTTGCCCCCGATCCAGATGCGGGGATTGGCCTGAACGGGCTTCGGGTTACAGGCCGCGTTCGTTAGCGTGAAGTGCTTCCCGCTGAAGTCCGCGCGGTCCTTCGTCAGGAGCAGCTTCACCACCTGCATGCCCTCTTCGAGGATGTCGAGGCGCTCTTTGATCGGGAGGAAGGGGATGCCGTAGGCGCGGTACTCCGCCTCATGCCAGCCCGCGCCCAGCCCGGCCTCCATCCGCCCGCCGCTGAGGTGATCGATCGTCGCCAGGGCGTTGGCGAGGACGGCCGGGTGGCGGTAGTTCATCCCCAGGACGACTACCCCGACGCGGACGTTCTTCGTGAGACAGGCGAGCGCGGCCATCCCCGTCGTCGCTTCGAAGCAGGGCCCGTCGCCACCGTGGATCGCCGGCGCTTCATAGAAGTGGTCAGAGATATCGATCCAGTCGAAGCCAGCCGTGTCCGCCCACTTCCAGGCGCGGATCAGTTCGTCGATCGAGATGTCCTGGGGGATCAGGTGCAGTCCGAACTTCATAGCGCGCGTCACTCCCCCAAAGGCCGACCGTCGATGAAGACGATCGTGTCCTTCATCGCAGTAAGCGGGCGCCGCTGAATGTACAACAATTTCGTGCGCATCAGTCCGACCGGAATCCGTTGCTCGGTGACACTGATGATGCCCGCATGAGATTTTCCCTCCATCAACCATGATGTGTGAAGCCGGACGAAGTCGCGCTGGTTCGCGGAAAGCAGAACGTGGCCGATCGACGAAGCGTATGCCAATTGGTCTTCATCTGAACGTCCGCGGCGGCCAGTCTCGGAAACTGAAAGCACCGTCACGCCCGCCCGCCGGAGCGCCTGGACCAGTCCAGCGTTCATCGAGTCCTCGTCGAGGTAAAGAGGGAACGACATCGCCCTTAAACGACTTCGGCGCCGAGAGCCGCGATCTGCTCTTCGCCCCAACACACGTCCGCTTCGAAGTCTGCCTCGATCTCGTCGCGATGGGCGTAGTAGTACGCGAGCGCGGCGTGGATGCCGGCCAGCGAGGCGTGGGGGAAGTCCTCGAGGATCTCTTCCGGCGTCCGCCCCTGCTGGTGGTCGGCGACGATCGTGTGAACCGTGATCCCGGTGCCGTTGAGGCAGGGCCGCCCGCTGCGGAACCCTTCTCGCGCGGTCAGCAGTTCGTC
>JANMTH010000766.1:0-2979 GCA_031390305.1 Thermoflexaceae bacterium | reverse complement strand
AAGGGGGAGCCTCAAATGCGGAAGTGCCCGTGGTGTGGCCGCGAGAACCTGAACGTCTACTCGTACTGCCAGAGCTGTGGCCGGGGCTTCGATGGCCCCGAGGCGAAATCCACCAAACCGAACCCGCTGGCCCGGTTCTGGCCGTTCAAGAAGGCCGGCTGACCGTCTGGCCGCTGTTGACGCCGAGGCGCGGAGGATCGGAGATGGGAGGTGAGTACGGCTTGCCATCTCCCGTCTCCGCGTCTCCGCGTCTAGACCCGTCGGACAACGGGTGTTAGGCCTGAGCGGCGAGGGCGTCGTACTTCGCGATAGGGAGGAGCGGGTTACCGGGAATGGCCGCGGGGCGTACAGTCTGGCCGATCGGCCAATTTCTCAGGAGGCTCGCCCGTGGCCCGGATCCTTACCCGTTTCGATGAATTCCCCCGCCACCAGACGATCGCGACGTTCGACACGGTCGCCAACCCGCTCCCCCAGTGGAGCGACGGCTACTACTTCACCCTCGGCGGCCCGGAGGGCGAAGCGGCGCTCTTCACCGCGATTCGGCTCTACCCGAACAACAACGTCATCGACGCCTACGCCTGCGTCTCCCTGGTCGATGGCAAGCAGCACAACGTCCGCTATTCCCGCCGGCTCCGCCCCCGAATCGATGACCTCGACGTTGGACCGTTTTCGATGGAGATCCTTGAAGGCCTGAAGACCATCCGGATCGGGCTGGACGAGAACCCGCACGGGGTTTCGTTCGACCTCCGCTGGGATGGGTTCGCGCCCTGCTACAACGAGGTCCACGAGCCCCGCTATCTCGATGGGCGGCTCGTATCCGACCGCGCCAACTACCTGCAGGTGGGGAATGTCAGCGGGACGCTGACCGTGAAAGGCCGCGAGTTCGCTGTCGATGACCGTTGGAGCGGAGTCCGCGACCACTCCTGGGGCGTCGGCGATACGGGCGGGCCGGCCTACCCCAACGCCGCTCCGCCAACTGAGCGCGGCAAGCCGTTCGGGCTGCGCCAGTGGGTGGGCATCCGCTTCCCCGGCCGTGCCGTCTACTTCCAGTTTCACCAGGATGGCGACGGCACGACGACGATGTTCGAAAGCCGGGTCGAATACCCGTACGGCGATCGGCGCGAGGGGTACGCCTACACCGGCGTACGGGTGCTCTCGGTCGAATTCCAGGGCGGGCTTCGGCGCCTCAAGCGCGCGGAGCTGGCGTTCACGAAGCGAGACGGGAGCGAAGAGCGGTTCGGCATGGAGACGATCAGCCGGCCGGTGTACATGGGAGGCGCCGGCTACTGGGGCGGTTGGAACGACGGCTTCGGGCGCGGCGCCTACCGGGGCGAACTCGCGGATGAGGGCGAGAGCTGGGACGTCAGCCACCCGGTGAACATCGGCTACGCCGATGGTTCGGTGAAGGAGGCGCCGCGCTTCGCCTGGGCCGAAAGCTGGGGCCGCTTCTGGAACCTGGACGACCCAACGGAGACGGGCACGGGCCACCTCGAGTGCGTGATCGCCGGGCCCTACCCCGGCATCGGCGGGTAACAGCCGCTGCGCGTCGCCGGCTGAACACCGAGCCCCGACCGCAAGGGAGGGGGTACCGCCGATGGCCGATCGTGTTCATGCAGTGGCGAATGGCCGGGCGTGCCCGCTCCCTCACCGTCGCGCCTCGGCGACCGGCATGCCGGCCATTCGCCATCCGGAGCTGCGGCTCCGCGCGGGCCGTGTACCATGCGGCCAAGTCCGCTGATAGGTGACGCACCATGCCCCGTGTTCCGTTGAAGACCAAGGCCGATGTACCCGGCAACATGCACGCGTTCTGGGATCGGCTGGAGCAGGGCGGGGCGGTGCGCCAGATCCATGCCAGCCAGGCGAACAACCCCGCCGTCCTCCTCGGCAGCCGGACGTTTAGCAACGTCCTCTGGACGAAGGGCGGGTTGGACGCGGCCAACCGCGAACTGGTGATTCTGAAGACGGCCCTAACCGCCGGAAGCGCCTACGAATGGCACCAGCACGTCCCCATCGGCCTGGCGGCTGGCCTCAGCCGCGAGCGCGTGCTTGCCCTCGGTGAGTCCGCCACCAGCCCGCTCTTCACCGAGGGAGAGCGCGCGATGCTGGCCTACGTCGAGGCCGTCGCGGGCAGCGGCGATGTCCCTCAGGCCGCCTTCGACGCGCTCAGGAAACATCTCGATGACGCGACGATCGTGGGGCTGACGATGCTCTCCGCCTTCTACCTCGGGATTTCGCGCTACATGGTCGCTATGGCCCTGGAGCCGGAGACACCCTTCGTCGGCTGGCGGCTCGAGGGGTTGCCCGCCTGAAGACTCAGGGAGATGGCCGGCGCGCTCCTTGCTCCTCTTCCCTCCACTGCCGTAGATTCGCTGCCGTAGACTGCGGCGGATTCGACAAGTACAGAACGGAGCCCCACATGCCGCGAAACAGACAGATGATGATCGCTTCGGTGCCCGATGGGCCGCTGGCGCCGGAGCATTTCGAGCTCCGCGAAAGCGAAGCGCCGGAATGCGGCGAGGGCGAGGTGCTCTGCCGCACGCTCGCGCTCACCATCGGCGCCGGCCAGCGGGCGGGGTTGCAGGGCAGCGCGAGCTACGCCGGCGCCCCACAGTCTGGGATCGTCAGGGGCGGATCGGGCGTGGCCCGCGTGGAATCGTCCAGGGCCGCCGGCTTCCAGGCCGGCGACCTCGTTGCCGGCCCGACTGGCTGGCAGGAGCTTTCGCTGCACAAGCCCTCGGCCCTCCGGCGTATCCCTTCCGGCGCGGACCCGGCCCTCCACCTCGGCGTCCTCGGGACGAACGGCCTGACCGCCTACTTCGGGCTGCTCGATATCGGCAAGCCCCGTCCGGGCGAGACTGTCGTCGTCTCCGCCGCCGCCGGTTCGGTTGGGCACATCGTCGGCCAGATAGCGAAGCGCGAAAAGTGCCGGGTCGTCGGAGTCGCCGGTTCGCCCGAGAAGTGCCGCATCCTCGTTGAGGA
>JANMTH010000765.1:0-4152 GCA_031390305.1 Thermoflexaceae bacterium | reverse complement strand
ATCGCCGTCGCTCAGGGCCAACTCGCCGCCGTCAGCGTCGATGTGGCGCCGGGCGCGGAGTGCACCGTCACCTACACGAACCGCCCTGTCGGCTCGATCACGATCACGAAGACGAACTTCACGACGGACACGACCTGGTCGTTCGAGCTGAAGAAGGACGGCGTGAACGTCGGCGGAACGCACGACCTCACGGTCGCCCAGGACGGCACCGAATCGGTCACCATCGCCGGGCTCGATCTGGGCGCGGCGAAGTACACCGTCGTCGAACTCGGCGCGGGCCTCGCCGAGGGAACCTGCCCGGAGCCCAACGAGGACCCCGCGACCTTCGAGACGAAAATGCTCGATGACGCGGCGGTTGACGGCGGTGTCGCCCTTGGCACGCCGGGCCAGGAGCTCACCTTCACCTTCGTCAACACCCCCTGCGATATCGTCGAGGACACCGGGCTGCTCAGCATCCGGAAGGTCAACGACATCAACGGCAACGGCATCCAGGACCCTGGTGAGAGCTTCATCACCTGGACCGTGAACATCGACGGGCCGGACTTCCCCGGCGGCCAGAACGTCGTCCTGACCAATGGCCAGTACGACAACAACCAGAGCTCCGGCTCGTACACCATCACGGAAGTGCTCCAGGCCGGCTACGCCTTCATCGGCGTCCGTGTCGATGGGGGCTCGCTCTCCGCCACCAACAGCGCCACCGTCGAGATCCTCTTCGGCGGCACGAAGACTGTGACCTTCTACAACCAGCCGCGGGTGAACATCCGCGTCGAAAAGACGGTCGTGGAGAACGGCGTCTCCAGCCCCGGCTTCCTCTGGACCTTCACCCTCAGCGGCTGCGGCATCGGCCCGCAGGAGGCCATCACGAACTTCAGCGGCTTCGCTGTGTTCAGCAACCTGGCCCCGGCGGTCAACTGCTCCTACACCGTGACGGAGACGACACGGCCCGGCTACACCGTCAGCCCCTCGGTTGCGCAGTCGGTTTCGCCGATGGCGGCCGGTTCGACCACCGTTGTGGCCTTCACGAACACGGCGATTCAGACCCAGACCATCACGGTTGCGATCACCGTGAACAAGACGGAGAACCGTGCCAACGGGACCAGCGGTCCTGGAGCCGGCTGGACGTTCACGGTCACCGGCTGCGGCCAGAACCTCTCTGCCCAAACGAACGCGAACGGCCAGATCACCTGGAACAACCTCCCCGTCTGCCCCGGTGGCTACACCATCAGCGAGACGACACAGGCTGGCTGGGTAGTCGCGCCGAGCGCCTCCCAGACGACGAACGGCGGCACCGTGAACTTCACGAACACGCAGCAGCAGCAGCAGACGGGCGAAACCCCGGCGCCCGCAACGAGCACGCCGACGGCGACGCCGACGAGCACCCCAACCACGAAGCCAACGGGCACGGAGGACACGGCCGGGGCGAAGACCCCCGGCGCGGCAAGCACACCGCAGGCCCCGAGCACCGGTTCCGGCGGCATCTTCGGCGGAACCGGTAGCGACAACAGCTTCGTCCTGGCCCTCATCGGCCTGGCGATGGCGGCCGGCGGCCTTATGCTGGTCCGTTCGGCGCGGCGCGCGCGCTAACCGCTCCACCAGTATTCGTCCATCTACGAGGAGGGGGCGCCCGCACTCGCGGGCCCCCTCTCCTGGTCTGAAAACACCGTTGAAACTACCCGAACTTCGCAGCTTCGACGGTTGGCCCTCACCGGCCCCCTCTCCCAGTGCGCTGGGCGAGGGGAGAACGGGCGACCGCCTCCGCGTGGTCGCCGTAGTCTCCAGATCCTACGGCCCTTTCCATCCCTCACTCTGGCTGCAACCCATACTCGCCTCCCGTCCTGGAACAGGACGGTCCGCGCGGCGAAACGCAAAGGTTCGAAAGGGGGAAGCTGGAAGGATGGAGCGAAGAGATCGTTCTTCGCTCCTTTGTGCCTTTGGGTTTCCTTCCGTCAGGCCATCTGGCGAACGGGACGGAGGAAGAGGACGCAGAGGACGCCGAGAACGGAGATCGTCACGCCGCTGACGATGAGCGAGGCCTGTGGACCCCAGGCGTTGGCCAGGACACCCGCCTGGGCGAAGCCGAGGGGCGTGGCGATCCCGAAGGCGAGGCTCGACATGCTCATCACGCGGCCCAGCATCCGCGGGTCCGTCTGTTCCTGAAGCAGCGGCGTCACCATGTTGATGAAGACGGCCGCGCCGAGGCCCCAGGGCAGCATCAGGGCCAGCGAAAGACCGAGGTTCTCGCTCATCCCATAGAGCAGCAGGTTCATGCCGCCCGCGATCGGCGCGGCGCAAAGGAGGAGGCCCCGCCGCCGGACCCGGACCAGCGTCAGGGCGAAGGAACCGAGGAGCACGCCGATCCCGAAGCCAGCCGAGAGGAAGCCGACGTAGCGGTCGCTGGCGTTCAGGACGTCGTCCACCATCGCCACCAACGTCACCCGGAACGGGGCGATGAGAAACAGCCCCGGCAGAAGCTGCATACCGAGGAGCGCCAAGAGGACGCGCCTACCGGCGACGTAGCGGAGGCCGTCCGCGAGGTCGCCGAAGACGCTTTTGCCGGTGGACACCGGCTTCGGCACACGAACACGGGTCGCGAGAGCGGCGCCCATCAGGAGGAAGACGACCTCGGCGCCGAAGGCTACGGTCAGGTTCGCGAAGTCGGCGAGGATGCCTCCGATGGCCGGCCCGAGGAACATGAAGGCGGCCATGAAGGCGACCGTGTTCAGGATGATCCCGTTCTGTACCTGGGAAGACGGGAGGATCTGCGGGGGCATGCTAAAGCGCGCCGGCTGGCCGAAGGCATCGAGCGATCCGATAACCGCGCCGAGGATGAACACCGGCCAGACCTGCTGCCAATCGAACCCGGTGAGGAACACATAGGCGACCGAAACGATGGCGGCGAGAGCCCAGACCCGCGTCATGATCCGGTGACGTTCGAAGCGGTCGGCGGCGACACCACCGACGAGGGTGAGCAGAGCCGCGGGCACCGTCTGGGCGATCAGGGCGAGGGCGATGATGAGTTCGCGATGGTCGCCGGAGACGCGGTCGCGGATGAAGAGTGGCACCGTCACCATCTGGATCCCGACACCCATCGCACCGAGGACGACGGCGGCCCAGTACCAGCGATACTTCACGGTCCGAAATGGGTTTCGGCCTTCGTCTGTGGCCGAGGCAAGAGCGGCCGTCCCGGCCATGGGTGTCGCTTCCGTCATCGGTGCGTACGGTACGGGCCGCGAGCCGGGAACGCGAGGGGGCGAAGGACCAGGCGCGGGGGATGAAGGCGACGGCCCGCGAAGCCATTCGTGGCGGTGCTATGATCGGCGAATGACCGTCAAGGAAGCGATCTACCAGCGCGTCAGCGAGATGAGCGAGGCGGAAGCGGCCGACCTGCTGGACTACCTTGCCCTGCTTTCGGACCCGGACGAGCTGACCGAAGGCGAGATGGCCGAGGTGATGGCCGCTGAAGAGGAGTTCGCGCGAGGCGAGGGCATCTCGCGGGAAGAGTTCCTCGCGCGCTTTCCGGCCTGATGCCGCATAAACATGAGGGCGGTCTCAGGGGATCAACGCAACACTCGGATCGTAGGCGACCGACTGGGCGCGGATATCGGGCGGGGCCCCGCCCGCGCGATTGCCGGCTATGCGCTACCTCAGAAGCGTTTCGGCAGTGTTGTTCTGAGCGGGTTGTGGAAGGTTTGTGAGGTGACTCCGACTAGCTAGGTGGCGTCCTGCCGTTCAAGCCATTTCAGGATCGCTTGGGTTGTTTCTTCTGGCTTCTCTTGCTGGATCCAGTGACCGCAGTCCAGACTGATCTCTTCCACATTGGGCACGTACTGTGTCAGGTTCTCAGACCTCTGGACCCCATCCCGGTCGCCATAGATCATGAGTGCGGGCTGTTGGATGATGGGGTCCACGTCCGCCAACAGGTGCCAGTTCCGATCGACGTTTCTATACCAGTTGATACTGCTCGTGAAACCAGACCATTCGAAGGCAGAGACGAACACGGCCAGTTCGCTGTCGGTCATGAG
This sequence comes from Thermoflexaceae bacterium, assembly GCA_031390305.1. GTDB lineage: Bacteria > Chloroflexota > Dehalococcoidia > Tepidiformales > Tepidiformaceae > JANMTH01. The sequence continues at coordinate 130 of JANMTH010000765.1, read as the reverse complement.
CGGCTCACCAAGTGGTGTTTCTGCTCTGGCGATATTGATCATCGCCATGCCTGGCTGAGGCTCTGCGGGGGGCTCGTTCTTCCGGTACATGTTGCGAAGGAACTGGGATGTGTTCTCGTCGAGTACAGAA
>JANMTH010000747.1:0-2505 GCA_031390305.1 Thermoflexaceae bacterium | reverse complement strand
AGCTGGTAGCTGGTAGCTGTTAGGTGCTAGCTGTTAGCTGTTAGCTGTTAGCTGTTAGCTGTTAGTAGGGTTGAACGGGTGGTTGGGGATGGTACGCGAGTCCGTGGCCCCGGTGGGCCACGACTACCGGGGGGCGGGCTGGGGGGGGCGGGTTATGCGTGCTCCGTGGCGGGAACGATCCACAGAGCGGAAGCTGCCGCTCGATGGCCCGGGAGGCGGGTGCTGAGGGCGGTGGCGCCGAGGGCGACGGAGGCCATCAGGGTGAAACCGATGGCGAACGCGCCGGCGGTCCAGCCGCCCGCTTCGCCGGCGGCGACGATGCTGCCGACGATGCCGGTTCCGAGTGCGCCCGCGAGTGATTCGGCGAGCTTCGAGCCCGCTGTGACGGCGCCGACTTCGCCAGCGGGGGCGGAGGCGAGGGTGATGAGGGAGAAGTTGGGGTAGGCGAGGCCGATGCCGAGGGCGGCGATGGCCCAGACAGCGAAGGCGACGGGCACAGGGACGGCGTCGTTGGTGAGGGCGATGAGCCCGACAGCGCCGACGGCCACGAGGAAGGTGCCGGTGCGGATGAACGCCTGGCGGCTCCAGCGAGTTGCGTTGCGTTCGACGAACCAGGTACCGGCCGTCCAGGTGACGGCGGCGGTGGAGACGATGAGCCCGGCGACGATGGCGGACTGGCCGCGGACTTCGGTGAGGAGGAAGGGGGCGAAGGCGTCGATCCCGAAGAATGCCATGTTCAGGGCGCCGAGGCCGAGGATAGCCGAAGGCAGGCCGCGCCGCGCCGTGAGGGTGCCCGCGGGGAGGAGCCGGTGGAGGGCGGCGACGCCGGTGGCGAGCCCGAGGACGATGGGGACGGGGGAGAGCAGCGGCGAACGAAGGCTGACCCCGGCGAGCATGAGGCCCGCGCCAAGGGCAAGAACGACGGCCCAACGCAAGGGTGCGGAGTTCGCGCGAGCGGTGGTGGCCGGGACGGGGCCGAGGCGGGAGAGCGCTGGGAGGACGATGGCGCCCGCTATCACGACCGGGGGGACGACGGCGAGGAAGGCGAGGCGCCAGGTGAGGTAGTCGGCGGCGGCCCCGGCGAGGGCGGGGCCGAGGAGCCCGGGGACGACCCAGGCGGTGGCGAAGAGGGCGAAGATCCGTGGCCGGGCGGCCTCATCGAAGCCGCGGCCGACGGCGACATAGGCGACGGGGGGGACGACGCCCGCGCCGATGCCCTGGATGGCACGGCCAAGGACGAGGACCGGCATGGAGGGCGCGAGCCCCGCGACGAGGAGGCCGACGCCGAAGGCTATGAGGCCGAGGATGAGGGGGCGCGCGGGGCCGTGACGGTCGGCGGCGGCGCCGGCGTAGACGATGCCGACGAGGCTGGTGAGCAAGAATGCGCTGAAGGCCCAGCCGTAGAGGGCGGTGCCGCCGAGGTCTTCGCGGGCGGCGGGCATGACGGTGGCGGTGGCGATCGCCTCGAAGGCGGCGAGGGTGATGAGGGTGACGAGGCCGATGGTGAGGATACGTTCGTGGCCGCGCAGAGGGGCGGTGGTGGTTCCGGTCATGCGGGTACGATAGTCGTTGAAGCGAACTTGAAGTCAAGGGTGCGGGTGAATACTGTCGTTCCCGGCGCCTGGCGGGCCTCGGGTCGATCGCTTTGGCGGTGAAGTGGTTGGGGCGCATACTCGCGGGACAACGCTGAGGGGGGACGAGCCATGGCAGACCTGTACCCGGTGATCGACGACGAACGGCGGGCGTTTATCGAGCGGCAGCACATGTTCTTCGTGAGCACGGCGCCGGACGACCTGGAGGGGGAGGGCTGGCCGAACCTTTCGCCGAAGGGACGGACGCTGGTGCGGGTCCTCGGCCCGAACCTGGTGGGCTGGCTGGACTACCCGGGCAGTGGGAACGAGACCGCGCGCCACACGGCGCAGAACGGGAAGATCACCCTGATGTTCTGCAGCTTCGAAGGGACGGCGGGGATCGTGCGGCTGTACGGACGGGGCCGGGCGGTGGACCTTGATGACCCGCTGCTGGCGGCGCACCGCGAAGCGTTCGTATCGGACGCGCACCCGTATGTGCGCCAGGCGTTCTTCGTGGACGTGGAGAAGGTGCAGACGTCGTGTGGGTATGCGGTGCCGCGCTACGACTTCACGAGCGACCGGGACACGCTGGACCGATACCTGGAGCGGAAGATTGAACCGCTGAAGATGGTGGACGGGTTGCCGGTGCGGGGTGTGTTGCGGGCGAAGGTGGGTTAGGCGGGTGAACCGCCGGAGCGGGGTGAATCGCCAAGAACGCCAAGTGCGCCAAGGTGAGAACGAGTTGGCGCGCCCCGGGGGGACGGGCGGGGTTCGGGGGTAGGCGCCCCCTGTGGGGCGCGGCTACTCGGGTTCTTCGGGAGTGGCGCGATTGCGGGAGAGCATGAAGCCGGCGGCGCCGCCAACGACGGCGGAGGCTTCCCCGTCTGGGCCGCCGTCGTCCTCATCCTCGGCGCCATCGCCGTCGTTGGCGGCG
>JANMTH010000743.1:0-2400 GCA_031390305.1 Thermoflexaceae bacterium | reverse complement strand
CCATGCTCGAGACGCTCCGGCAGTTCGGGGCTGAAGCGCTGGAGGCCGCGGGCGAGATGCCGGCCGCCCGCGACCGCCACCTGGCATGGATGCGCGGCTGGATAGTTCGCTCTCTTGCCACCCGGAGCCAGCAGGACCACGCCGTGTTGTTGCTCCATTCCGCCCACGAGATCCGGAACGCGCTGGCGTGGGCGAAGACCAACCCGGAGCGTGCGACGCACGGCCTTGCTGTTGCGGCAGCGGCGGGCCTGTACTGGTGGCAACGCTCGCCGCTGGAGGGAATCGCACGGCTTTCGAACCTCCTCCGCATGGCTCAGGCCCCGTCTCCGGGCTTGCGCTCGCGGGCGCTCTACTGGATGGCCTTCCTCTCTTCCAGCACGGAACCGCCAGCGGTGGTCGTGGATCTCGCGCGCCAGAGCCTCTCCGAGGCGCGGCGGGCGACCGGTCTGCCGACTCCTCCGCTGGCATTGGCGCTCAACATGCTTGCCGAATCGCTGCTCTACGTGGATGACCTGGAGCAGGCGGCCGCACTGAGCGCGGAAGCGGTCGCTACGGCACGAACCATCGGCGACCCGGTTCTCGTAGCGGTGACGCTCGGGCCCAACGGCATCGTCGCGTTCGCGCGTGGCGATTTCACCGCAGCGCGAAACGCCTGGGAGGAGAGCCGCGACCTCTTCATGGCCGCCGGCGACACCATGATGCTGGCCTCACCACTCTGTTGGCTGGCGACGCTGGACCTTCGCGAAGGCCGCGCGGCCGAAGCCGAACAGCGACTCGCACAGTGCGCGGATCTGTTACGCCGGAACGCCGAAATCCCGCGGCTGACGGAGGCTCTCCCCCTCCTCGCGGGCATCCGTCTTTCCGTCGGCGACGACGCCGCGGCGCGCGCCTTTCTGCGAGACGCGGTTGCGGCGGCGAGACTGACGGACGTTCGGACCGAGGTGGCGCCGAGTCTCGCGGGTGCAGCCCGCGTTGCCGCGGTAGGGGAGGATTGGACATCTGTTTTCCTCCTCTGCGAGGCCACGCGCCGCCTGGCACGCGCGCGGGAGGCCACCTTCATGGATTGGACCGCCCTCCGGCAGCTACAGGCCGACGCCGAACACCATCTGGCGGCGCCCTCACTGGCGGCGGCGACACGGCGCGCGGCCGCGATGACCAGGGAGTCCGCGCTCGACTTCGCCTCCGAGGTGCTCCGATGAATAGCCCCCAAACCGTGGAGGCGGCGCCCGCCGAGGTGATCGAGAGCGCTCGGCGCGTCCTCGCCTCGACAGTGGACGACATCGCGCTGTTGGCCGCACTGAATTCCGTCATCGATGGATTCGTAGCGGGACGGTCCGAAGTTCGCGTCCCCGCTCTTGTCCGGATCCCGGCGCTCGTTGCCGTCGGCGCGGGCGCCGACCCCGGCAGCGCCCTTCCGCTCGGCGGCGTAGCGTTCCTGCTCTACCTCGGGATCGACATCCTCGACGACCTGATGGACGGCGATGTGACGCCCTACTGGGCGCCGCCTTGCGCTGGCGAGGCGCTCCTGGTGGGGACAGCGTTGACGGCGGCGGTTCCACAGGCGGCCATCGCCCGGCTCCCTCTCTTCGATGGGATGGCGGCGGACCTCCAGCGTATCCTTGCCGAAGGCCTCGCGGAGATGGCGGGCGGACAACTCGCCGACCTGCGCGCCTTTAACAACGCCAGCGCCACGCCGGAACAGGTCGAGCGTTCCGTGGCGGCGAAAAGCGGTGGGATGACCGCGATGCTTGCTCGTCTCGGGGCGCGATTCGCCAACGCACCTCCAGAGGCGATAGCGGCCTATGGTGAATGGGGCGCGGCGTACGGAACGGCCGAACAGCTCCGGTCGGATTGTGCCGAAGTCTTCAGTGATCCCCCGGGCCGCGACCTCGCCAACGGCGCGATCACCTACCTCGTAGCCTGCTTCCTGGAGGCCGCTCCGGAAGGCTCCCGCGGAGAGGCCTGGTCGCTGGTCTCCAGGGCATCATCGGACCGCGCCGCCCTGACGACGCTCCGCGCGGCCTTCGGAACGAGCGGAGCGCTCGCCGCCCTTCAGATGACCTGCGAATGGTACCGCCAACAAGGGGAGGCGGCCCTCGCGCGGGCGTCGCCATTGCCACTTCCCCACCAGGCCCTGCGGTCGATGCTTCGCCCGGCAACGCGAAGCGGAGGCCGCGCCAGTCACCACGAATCGGCAGAAAGGACAACCCGATCATGATGAAACCGATGAACGACGAATTCGGCCGCCGGATCCGCAGCTTTCTCGAACGGAAGAGCTGGTGGGATATCGCCAAAAAGGTGCAAACGGAAGTGGATGAGAAGCTGATCTGGCAGGTGATGGTGGCGGGCATCGCGGGCCTCCCCGGCGAGGACCTGAAGTTCGCCCAGGCGATGAATTGG
>JANMTH010000700.1:0-2781 GCA_031390305.1 Thermoflexaceae bacterium | reverse complement strand
CAGCTCCCGGCGCATCTCCGTTCGGGGAACCACGTCTCATCCGTCTGGGGGATCTACGAGTTGGCCGATGGCTTCGGCGGAGTCTGCGCGCTGGGACGCCAGATCCCGGGGCTCTTCAAGGCGGTCGGCGACCCGGAACTGCTGGAGGAGCGCTTCGGGGACGCGATTGGGCGGCTGGAGAACGACGACGAACTGAAGGCACGCCTGACGGCCTGGTTCGCCGGCCAGACGAAGGCTGATCTGTTGCGGATGGGCACGGAGCTAAAGGTCCCCTTCGGGGCCGTGCTCACACCGGCCGACTTGCTGAAGAACGAGAGCCTGGGCGAACGCGGATTCTTCGACACGGTCGCTATCGCGGGAGGTGGGACGGCGACGGTACCCGGACGGCCGTTCCTCGGGCTCCCGTGGCGCCCGCCGGAACGCCTGCATGAACCCGGCGAGGACACCGGCGCGGTGCACCGCGAGTGGATTGGGGTGAAGGCGTGAAGAAGCTGCCGCTGGAGGGCATTCGCGTCGCCGACCTTTCGATGATGTGGGCGGGGCCCTACGCCACGCGCATCCTCGCCGAGATGGGCGCGGAGGTGATCAAGATCGAATCGCCGAGGGCCTGGGACAACGTGCGGACGCTGGTGCCGCAGCCGGGAGCGCCGGACCCCTGGAACAGCTCGTACTACTTCAACGACTACAACCGGGACAAGAAGTCGCTGACGCTGGACCTGGCGCAGGAAGCGGGGCGGGCGGCCTTCCTGCGGCTTGTCGAACGCTGCGACGTGGTCATCGAGAACTACCGCGCCGACGTGATGGACAACCTGAGGATCGGGTACGAGGTACTCCGGGGCGTGAAGCACGACATCATCCTCGTGAGCATGGCCGGGTTCGGGAAGACGGGATCTGAGCGCGCGCAGGTAGGCTTCGGGCCGATCATCGAGCAGATGGCGGGGATGGCTTCGACATCGGGATATGGCGATGGCGTGCCGATGAAGACGGGCCTTTCGTACGGCGACCCTGTCGCGGGCCTTGCGGCGGCGGCTGCGGTTGCGCTGGCGCTGATCAACCGGCGAAGGACGGGCGAGGGCGCGTTCATCGACCTGGCCCAGCGCGAGACGATGGCCTCGCAGATCGGGGAGTACTTCGTTGCGCAGTCGCTGCGGGGCGAGGGGCCGGTGCAGCGGGGCAACCGCTCGGCCCGGTATGCGCCGCAGGGCGTCTACCGCGGTGAAGGCGAAGAGCAGTGGCTGGCGATCTCCGTTCGGAACGATGGCGAGTGGGCGGCGCTGGCCGCGATCATCGGGCGGGGTGACCTCTCTGAGCTCGGTCTTGCGGAGCGTTTCGCGCGCCACGACGAGGTGGATGCGGCGATCAGCGCCTGGACGATTTCAGAGGACCCGCAGGCGGCGATGGTCGCGTTGCAGGCGGCCGGCGTACCCGCTGGCCGGGTGCTGGATTCGAAAGAGATCCACGATGATCGGCACCTGAACGAACGGGGCTACTGGGTGGCGCTGCCGCACCCGCGAATGACGCCGTGGCGGCAGCCATCGGCATCGTGGCGGCTGGTGGAGGCGAACTCGCAATTGCGCCGCCACGCCCCGCTCTTCGGCGAGCACAACCGGGAGATCCTGGGCGGCCTACTCGGGATGAGCGAGGCCGAGATGGCGGCGCTGGCATCGGCGGGCGTGATCGCCGACGCGCCGGTGAACCCGGGCGTGGGCTGAGGCGGCGGGTGCGGGCGGGTGCCGGCGGTGTCGAGCAGCCTGGCGTGACCGCTCCCGAGTGGTCAAGCAGTGTTTCTCAATAGCACTATATCGAGCCTCGGGCTTGAGACCTCCGCGGTGCAGGGTGCGGACGCGATTCTACGCCCCGATGGCCTCGGCCACGGCGGCCCAGGTCGCGTCTTCGGTTCCCTCAAGCCTGCGCAAGTACACGGTCGTGACGGCCAGCGACGAGTGGTCCAGGAACGAACTCACGGCCTCGACGCTCTCCCCGGCTTCGCGGCGCAGCTTCGCGGCGCTGTGGCGGAGGATTTGGACGCCGCTGCCGCCGATCCCCGCCGTCTGCTGATAGCGCCGCAGCCGCCCGTAGAAGGTCGGGCTCGTCACCCCGCGGTCGCTGGCGACCGCCTGCCAGAGCGACTCCCCGGCTGTCATCGTCGCGGGGTGCTTCCCGATGTCGGCGAGCGACCGGACTATCGCCTCGTAGGCGGGCCGTGGTAGCTCACGTCGCCCCTGCTTGCCGCCCTTGCCGCGGTAGGCGTAGAAGGCGCGGTCGCCCTCACAGGTGAATATCGCCGGCCTCGAGGTTGAGGACCTCGGAGCGGCGTCGGCCGGTGAGAACGAGGGTCAACACTATGGCCCGATCGCGCCGGCCCGGCAGGTCGTCGGGGATGATGGCGAGGAGCTTCCGGACCTGGTCGGCGGTGTAGCCACGGGCGGGAGCCGGCTGGATCTTCGGGCGTTCGAGGGCGTCGCATGGGTTGGAGGCCAGCAGGCCCATTCGGATGCAGAAGCGGTAGAAGCTGGAGAGGCAGGCCGTTCGGGCGCCGATGGTGACCGCCGAGGGCTGACGGCCGGAGAGGCCGACGCAGTGTGCCCACCCGAGCACGTCGGGGCCGATGATCTGGTCGGGCGTCTTGCCGATGCGGGCGAAGCAGTGGCGGAGCATCCGGCTGTAGCCCTGGACGGTGCGCTCGGAGCCGGACCCGGCGGTGCTTCTCGGCGAGGAAGGCGTAGAGGGTCTGCTCCCAGGCTGTAGGGTCGGTGGGGGCGGCGAAGAGGCGTTGCGTGT
>JANMTH010000689.1:0-5775 GCA_031390305.1 Thermoflexaceae bacterium | reverse complement strand
CCGGCTGACGCAGCATCGTCTCGTTGTGTCCTTCGCTCCCTCCGCGCTTCTGCGTCTGTCCGGCCGTCGCCGTCGCCGCTCAGTCTCCGCTCGCCCGCCGCCGCCGTTCCGGGCGTACCCGGACGATCTCCGGAGCGGCCGCCGGCGGCCGCTCCTTCGCCAACACGAGCGTCGCCACCGAGGCCACGACGACGAGAAGCGCCTCAGCCAGCGTCAGCGCGCCCACGATGTAGGTCGCCTCTTCCCAGAACGGCTCCGGGAACATCTGAATCAGCCGATCGGTATCCGGATTGAGCTGCCACAAGTCGTTGTTGAACGCGATCTCGTGGAAGCGCGTCCACATCGCGTCGAAACCGGTCACCGCGAACACCCCCACGATCGCCGTGACCCCCACTCCGACGGCAATGCCACCCAGCGAGAGCAGCGCCAGCCGCCGCAATCCACCGGCGCCCGCCCAGAGAAACACGCCGGTCACGTACACCAGGACGTAGGCGATCGAGATCTCGTTCAGCCGGAAGACGCCTCGCATCAGCCCCTTCACGTCCTCCATGTGCTGCGTTTCTTTCGCGCTGAAGAGCGCCACCTCGTCGCCCTCGTCATTCACGAGGATGTTCAGCCGCTGCCGGTCATCTACGAAGTAGGCGATGATGTCGCGCCCCGCCCGATCGAGCTCGCTCAGCGGTAGCCCCGTCCGTTCGGCCGAATCGTGCTCGCGGAAGCCGCGGTCGTAGAAGCGCGCTTCGCCCGCCAGGAACCGCACGTTCGAAGTGATCAGCAGCACCGGGATTGCGGCGATGAACAGCGCGGCGGCGATGCGGGCGAGCCAGTGCATACCAGCCATAGTAGGCGTGGCGCCGTTCAGGGTCATGGAAGCAACGAGAGCGCGAGTTCCTCGATGCCTACCGATCGGTACATACGCTACACTCCGAACATGCCCACACTTGAAGAACGCCGTTCAGACTGGCAGGCCCGCTGGGAAGAGGTCAAGCCAGATGTCTTCCGGTACACCCGCGAGGTGCTCCCCGGCCTCTACCAGGTGCGTACGCGCGGCTCGAAGGCCTACCTCGCTATCGATGGCAAGGACATCACCCTCATCGACACTGGCGGCCCCGGTTCGGGACGTGTCGTCCTTCAAGCGGTACGGGAACTCGGGCATTCCCCCGGAGATATCCGCCACGTTCTCATCACCCATTGCCATCTCGACCACGTCGGCGGCCTTCCCGAAGTACAGAAAGAGATCCCGGCCAGGACCGCCGTGCATTTCGCCGACGCACCCCACATCGATAGCGACGGTCCGCTCCCCAACCCGTTCACGCATCCCCTCCTCGCCCGGCTCCTTTCCGGTTACCTGATCCGCAACGACCCGGGCCGTGCGCGGGTGGATCTGCATCTCAGCGATGGTGACGAGCTTCCCGTGTTCGGAGGCCTCCGCGTGATCCACGCTCCGGGCCACACGGCGGGCAGCATCTCGCTCCACTTCCCGGAACGCGGGCTCCTGATCGTCGGCGATGCCATGCAGTATAAGTTTGGCCGCCTTATGCTCCCCAGCCGCCTCTTCACGCAGGATCCGCCCGCCGCTTCGGAATCGGTTCAGAAGCTGGCCCAGCTCGATTTCGAGACCCTCTGCTTCAGCCACTTTCGACCGATCCTGGAGGGGGCCGACCTTCGCGTCCGGGAACTTGCCCGATCGTTGGCGAGCTGATGGCGACCCTCATCGGCCTCCTTGAGCGCTCCGTTGCCCAGTACCCCGGTCGCCGGGCCCTGTTCATGCGCGCCGGAGTGCGAACCATCCGCTACAGCTACCCGGAGCTCGAACGGCGCGCGCACTCCTTCGCTCGCCTCGAACAAGAACGCGGACTACGCCCCGGCGATCGCGTCGTGATCTGGGCCGCGAACACGCCCGATTGGGTTGCCGCGATGTTCGGCACGTTCCTCGCCGGTGGCGTGCTCGTGCCGCTCGATGTCCGCAGCTCCCGTGATTTCGTGGAGCGCGTCGTAGCTCAGACTGAACCCGTCCTCGCCTTCGCCGGCCACGCACAGGCGGAGATCCTCCGAGCGATCGGGGTCCCCGCGATCGAATTCGAGACGCTCCGTCTGCACGAGAACGGACGGGTGGAGGGGCCCGCGGTCAACGAGGACACGCTCGCCGAGATCATCTACACATCTGGCACCACCGGCGATCCCAAGGGCGTGATGCTCAGCCACGGCAACATCGCCTCGAACGTGGAATCCAGCCTCACCATGATCCCCATGAACAGCGAAACGCGGATGCTTTCGTTGCTTCCCCTCAGCCACATGTTCGAACAGCTTGGAGGCTGCTTCGCGCCCCTCTCCGTGGGCGCCGCCATCGCCTACCCCACAAGCCGCCAGCCGGCCTCTCTTATGCGCACGATGCAGGAGTGGAAGCCCAGCGTGATCATGGGCGTTCCCCAGGTCTGGTCGCTCTTCATGAACAGCATCGAACGCGAGGCCGCCAGCCAGGGTAAGCTCGGCACGATCGAACGGCTGCGAAAGCTCGCACGCCGCCTCCCCGTTCGCGCACGGCGGACCCTCTTCCGGCCTGTCCTCTCCCGCTTCGGCGGTCAGCTCGATTTCGGCGTCTGTGGCGGAGCGGCCCTCGACCCGGCCATCCAGGAGAAGTGGGAGACGATGGGCGTCGCCCTCGTCGAAGGCTACGGGACCACCGAGTGCTCACCGGTGGTCTCTGGCAACCGCCGCGACGACCGCGTCCCCGGGAGTGTCGGCTACGCCCTCCCCGGTATCACCATCCGCCTCGCCGGCGACGGCGAAGTGCAGGTGAAGGGGCCGAACGTCTTCCAGGGATACTGGCGGAACCCAACAGCCACGGCCGAAGCGTTCGATGACGGCTGGTACCGCACCGGCGACCTCGGCTACTTCGCCGATGGCCGCCTCTTCCTCAAAGGCCGGAAGAAGGACCTGATCGTCCTCTCCGACGGCCAGAACGTCTACCCGGAGGACATCGAGCGGGCGCTCAACCAGCAGCCCGGTATCGGCGAGGCCGTCGTCCTCGGCCTCCACCGCGAAGGAAGCGTCCAGATTCACGCCGTCCTCCTCGAAAAGGAGCCTGGCGCCGCCGCCCGCGCCGTCAAAGCCGCGAACGGCCTGCTCGACGACCGCCAGCGGATCCTCGGCTATACCACCTGGCCAGAGGAGGACTTCCCCCGCACCCACACCCTCAAAGTGCGCCGCCCGCTGGTCGAGGAGTACGCCCTCGATGCCACAAGCCGCCACGGCGTCACCGCCCCCGCCGTCGAGGACACTGACCCATTACGGCGGCTCGTCGCACAATGCGCCCGGTATGAAGGCGAGATCAGCGAGGCGCACGAACTTGGGGCCGACCTGCGGCTTGATTCGCTCGGCCGCGTCGAACTCCTCTCCGCGATCGAGGAGGAGATCGGCGTCTTCGTCGATGACGCCCAGATCGGGGCCGCGACGACCATCGCGGAGCTGCGAGAGATGGTGAGCCGGGGCGAGCGCCGCCCAAGCAACCACAGCTTTCCGCGCTGGCCGCGCTGGCGGCCCGTCCGCTGGCTGCGCCGCGGCCTCCTCTTCACCACGGTCTTCCCACTCGTCAAGGCTGGCTACAAGATCGAAGTGAAGGGCCGCGCCAACTTTCGGGGAATGGACGAGCCCTGCATCATCATCAGCAACCACGCCATGCACCTCGACCCCTCGATCCTCTTGAAGGTCATGCCCTCATCGTTCCGCCAGCGCGTCGCCATCGCCGCCGCCGCCAGCGACATCTTCGGGAATCGCGTCCGTGGCTTCGTCTCCGCCCTGCTTGGCAACGCCTTCCCGTTCGCGAAAGAGGGGAGCGGCGTCCGCGAGAGCCTCGAATACGTCGGCACGATGCTGGAGGACGGCTGGCACGTCCTCATCTTCCCCGAAGGGGTCCTCACCGTCATGGGGCCGACCAAGCCGTTCAAGGGCGGGGTCGGGCTCCTCGCGCGGGAGACGGGTGTGCCCGTCATCCCGATGCGGATCGACGTCCTTCGGCCGGGATTTTACGAGGGCAAGTGGCTGCCCCATCCCCGAGCCCGTGTCCGTGTCTCCATCGGTAAGCCGCTCCGCGTGGCAAGCGATATGCGCTTTGGCGAAGCGACCGCGCTCCTCGAGCGAGCCGTCAAGGAAGCCTGAGCGGTGGCACAGCCTGAGGACGGCATTCGCTTCGTCGATATCCTCACAACAGCCTCGGCCGTCGCCAACTACCTCGCCCAGCCCGACGTTACCGCCACCCACATGCTCGACGCCATCGCCATCCTCGCTGGCGAAAAAACGCTCGCCGATCTCGGCCGTCCAATCTCGCCGCTCGTCCCCCGTGGTCCCCGCGGCCAGGCCGCCGGCGCCGACCCGGCCGTCCGGACGCTGGTCCAACGCTGGTGGGCCGAACTCCACCAAGACACGTCCGCCGAACTCGACGTCGCCCAAACGGCCCGCCTCCGCCACGAACTCGGGCGCATCGACACCCCGGTGAACTGACGCCGGGACATAGAACCCCCTACCGCGTCGTCACCGGCCGCGCCTGGAGCAGGTAGAACCGCCCTTCAACGTCGTACGCGAATTCGATGTCGATCGGGCATCCGTAGTGCGCTTCAACCGCCGCCGCCGCCGTCGCCACCTGGCTTATCCGTTCGTCGCTCAGCGCCTGCGCGTTCGCCAGCTCAGGCGGCGTGTCCTGCTTCTCCGTCCCGCCTTCGATGGCGACCACGCGCATGTGCTTCTCGAAGATGTCCTTCCGCGTGATCGACCCGTCTTTGCGGGCGATGTAGTTGTCCGGCGTCACCATCCCCGAGACGATCGATTCGCCCAGCCCCCACGAGGCGTTGATCAGCACCTCGTCCGTGGCGCCCGTCACGGGGTTGAGGCTGAAGGCGACGCCGCTCACGTGGCTCGGAACCGTCTGCATGATCACCACCCCCATCGCCTCATGCCGGTGATCGACCTTCTTGATCGCCCGGTAGTGCGCCGCTCGAGGCTCCCAGAGGCAGTGGTAGCAGTCCTGGAGGGCTTTCAGGATAGCTTCTTCGCCGCGCAGATTGATGTAGCTTTCGTAGAGGCCGGCGAAGCTGGCGCCAGCTCCGTCCTCGCTCACTCCACTTGATCGGACGGCAAAGGTAGAGCCATCCGGCGTGCGCGCCTCGAGCTGGCCGTACGCCTCGGCCACGGCGCTGGCGACGGCGCCCGGGAGTGTCGCCCCCTTAAGCCGTTCGAGGATCGGCGCACACGCCTCCCGAACCTGGGCGGGCGTCGGCCTCCCTTCGAGCTGACAGAGAGCCTCGATCGCTTCAGTCAGGGCCAGCGCCTCGTGGAAGCCCCAGTAGCCATCGACGGTGACCGCGAAGCCCGGCGGCACGGGAAAGCCAGCGGCGCCAAGGCGAGCCAGGCTGGCCGCCTTACCACCAATTCGGGCGGGAACGGCCCCATCCAGAGCATCAAGCCAGGCGATGTAATCAGCCATCGTACGTACCCTCCGCCGCGCCCTCAGGGGCTGCGCCACCCGGACGCCGCCGCCGAAGGCCCTTCCGGCCCCCGTTTGCCTGAGTGTACCGATCGGCGGGGTGTTGCGCCCGCCCACGCCGCGAAAACCCCGATTGCTGATGCCGACCCCAGCCCGGAGAGTAGAAGTGATGGAACCTCTTGTCCCGCTCGTTGCCGCTGTGATCGCCATCCCGGCGGGCTGGTCGGCGGGAGCCTTCCAGCATCTGCTCTACCGCGAACCGGACTACAGGAGAGGGAAGGCTGGGGGCCGCAAGG
>JANMTH010000665.1:0-13057 GCA_031390305.1 Thermoflexaceae bacterium | reverse complement strand
CGCTCTTCGGGAGTGAGCTTCTTGTTTCGTTGAATGCGTTTGTAGCGGGCGTAAATCAGAAGGAAGTTCCACCCCACCGCGGTGAAGCGGCCGGCGCGTGGAAAGAACGAGAGCGGCGGAGAGCCGGTGTAGGAGCTTGCCATTGTCACGATCGTAGCGGGAAAGAGGGTTCGGAAAGCAGCAAGCCGGGCCCCAAGGCCCGGCTCACGATGGTCCGTGGCGCCGTCAGCGTCAGGCCTTGACGGCGATGTCGTCGACTTTCCAGGCGCCCGTGGCATCGGCGAGCCACCTGGTGACGATCACGCCGCCCGCTCCGTCTGCGTTCTGCATCGTGATGTCGAGCACCTGGTGGGTGCCGTCTTCGTTCGCGCTGCCGAGCTCGAAGCCTGTCGGTGGCGGGCCGCCCGCGGCCTGGACTTGCGCCTGCATCGCCATCGCTTTCATCATACCGGCGGGGGTGAACGCCATCATCAGCCCGGCGATGTTCTGGGCGACGAGATCCTTCGCGAACTGCTCCGCGGTGTCTTTCAGTTCAGCCATTGGGTAGCTCCTCTCTCCGCCACGTAAGTGTGGGTCGCGCCGGGCGAAGTGATGGCCATGGTAAGAACTGGGGGTGGACTGTCAACCTTTACCGGCCGGTAGGTCAGCTGCTTCCTTTACCTGCTCCCTTACTTGATGGCCAGTGAATTGGGCGGGCTCCCCGTGCCGCCCTGGATGTTCAGTGGTGCGCCGGCGAAGAGGCATTCGTAAACCCGGTCGGCCGCGCAGTCGGCCGCGAGGCCCGTCAGCTGGAACATTTCGCCGATCGCCATCCCGAAGCGGCCGATGATCCAGTGGTGGAGGAAGCCGTCGGGGTCGAGGAAGTTCGGGGGCGGCCAGGCTTCGAGCGCCGGGTTGTCGCTGCAAAGCGCGGAGGGGTGACGGTCGAAGATGTACTCGGCCATCTCTTCCGAACACTGCAGGCCGGGAGTCTTCAGGTTCTGCGTGATGGCGAGCTGCTGGCGGACCTGGGGAGGCTGCTCTTCGTACCAGGAGATCCAGCCGGTGTGGATGAGCCAGACGTCCCCGTCCTCGAACTCGACGCCCTGGGCCGCCCGCGTCGCTTCGAGGTCGGCGACGCTGATGTCGATCCGCTCGCCGCAGTTGAGCGGGCGCCCCTGGGATGCGAGGTAGCGTCCGACATCGAGGACGACGGCGCGGCCGGCGATGCCGCGCTTCGCCCAGTGATCGATCCCGAGGCGTGTCTTGTCGCCGCTTTCCCGCAGATGGGCGTTGGTCACGCCGCCCCAGAAGCCGTGCTCGAAGTCGCCGACGTGGGTCAGGCCGTCCCACTGGCTCGAGGCCTGCGTGTAAAAGTTGTCGAGGACATCATCGCCGTGGTTCCCGATCGGGATCTCGCGGAAGACGGTGTGGCGGAACTTTCCACGGCCGTAGAGGGGCGGATTGGGCTTCTCCTGCTCCCAGTTCATCGCGAAGACGGCGCCCGTTTTCACGAGGCGGGCGGCCGCGACGATCCGGTCGGCCGTCTGGAGGTTGAACATGCCGACGTTGTCGTCGGGGCCAAAGAGGCCCCAGGCGGTCTTTGGCGGGTTGCTCGCTACGACCGGTAGCTGCTTGTAAGTTGGGAGCTGGCCAGGTACGTCCGGCATCGGTGTCCTCCTTGGCCCTCGGCGGGGCGTGGGGAGTGTGGGGAGAGAGCGAGCCGCCTGTCAACGGGCGGAAATGGCCCGTTTCGCGAAGCCGGGTACAATCGCCCCGAACTTTCGACGCAAAGGGACGGCCGCAGGCATGTCGAACATCGACGCCGTGAACGCGCTCATCACCGCTATCAACTTCGACCGCTTCGCGGAGATAGAAGCGCACCATGCTCCGGACGTGAACTTCCAGTCGTTCCGCGGCCCGAATATCCGCGGAAGCGTCGCCCTCGGGGATTGGCACCGGCTGTTCCTGAAGGATTACGCGGACTGCAACTACACCGCCCTCGAGTACATCGAAGACGGCGATGTCGTGGCTGTCCGCGCGACGATCGAGGCGAAGGGCTACGACTGGCGCTCGTTCACCCAACGGGTACTGGAGGTCTTCCGCCTGGTTGGCGGCGAAGTCGTCGAACGGCGCCTCTATGGCATGTTTCGAGACATCGAGTTCGACAAGCCGGTGAACGCGGCGATGGACGACGCTCTTGGCTACCGGGGCGGCTCGAAGGCGGCCTCGCGCCGGGCGATCGAGGAGATGCTGGCGGCACGGACGGCCGGCGATGGCGAGAAGACGGCCAGCGCCTATCACGAGAAGCCGGTCATGGTGGATGGCATCTACGGCCTGGCGGTCGGGACCGGGGCTATAGAATCGCTCGTAGACGCGCGCCCGCGGCCAGCCTTCGGAGTGGAACGGCCGACGCTGATCGTCGCCGGAGAGCACGACGTGGTCGTCGAATCCGGCTTCGACCCAACGCGCGCGCGAAGGGCGGAGTGGTACCGCCTTGTCGATGGGAAGATCCGCGTCGTCGAGTCGTACTGGATGTTTCGCGAGATCGGGGTCCGGCCCGACGAGAACTATGCGAATGACCGGCATCAGCGGCAGGTCGTGCTGCCTATCTAGCGGCGGCGCGGCGCGCTCGTTTTGACGTGGCCGGCGTAGTGTCGCTCGGCTTGCCCTCCCACATCGAGATCGCCCGAAAGCGGCGCCGCCGCGGGGAAGAACTGGCCAACGCCGGACCTTCCGCAAAGAAACGAGAGGAACCCATGCCAAGCTTCACCTCCAGCGTCTTCGAGACCATGCCACTCCCCCTCGCCGACCAGGAGGAGTCGATTGTGAAGGGTGGGCGCCACCTCTTCGGAAAGCTCGGCAAGGCCTTCGAGGGGATCCGCCAGATCGGGGTGATCGGCTGGTCGTCCCAGGGGCCGGCCCAGGCGCAGAACCTGCGTGACTCGCTGGAGGGCACCGGGATCAAGGTGACCGTCGGCCTGCGCGATGGTTCGGCCTCGGCCGCGGCCGCCGAGCGGGCCGGGTTCAAGCGGTCCGATGGCTCGCTCGGCGAGATGTACGAGGTGATCCGTGGATCGGACCTCGTCCTCCTTCTGATCGCTGATGCGGCCCAGGCCGAGGAGTACGAGAAGATCTTCGCGGGCATTCGCCCCGGAGCGACGCTGGGACTCTCCCACGGCTTCCTCGTCGGCCATCTGAAGAACGTGGGGGCCTCGTTCCCAGCGAACATCAACGTAATCGGTGTCTGCCCGAAGGGGATGGGCCCGTCGGTGCGGAGGCTCTACGAGCAGGGCGCGGATATCGATGGAGCGGGGATTAACTCGAGCTTCGCGGTGCACCAGGATGTCACCGGCCGGGCCACGGAGATCGCCCTGGGCTGGTCGGTCGCGCTCGGTTCGCCGTTCACCTTCCAGACGACGCTCGAATCGGAGTACCGTTCGGATATCTTTGGCGAGCGGGGCATCCTCCTTGGAGCGGTCCACGGGATCGCGGAGGTCCTCTATCGTTACTTCACGGCTAACGGCATGGGCGCCGACGATGCCTTCATCAACTCGGTCGAAAGCATCACCGGGCCGATCAGCAGGATGATCTCGCATCATGGGATCCTCGCGCTCTACGAGTCTCTGGATGAGTCCGAGAAGGAGAGCTTCGGCCGGGCCTACTCCGCGGCCTACCACCCGGCCTACGAGGTTCTTTGGGAGATCTACGATGAGGTCTCTTCGGGCAACGAGATCCGGAGCGTGGTGATGGCGAACAGGCGCTTCGGCACGTACCCGATGGGAAAGATCGATGGAACGGCGATGTGGGCGGTGGGCGAGGGCGTTCGCGCGCGGCGCGGCAGCTTCCAGACGCCGCTCAATCCAGTGACGGCTGGCGTGTACGTCGCGACGATGATGGCGCAGGTCGATCTCCTGGGGGCGAAGGGCCATCCCTACTCGGAGATCGCGAACGAATCGATCATCGAGGCGGTGGATTCGCTGAACCCGTACATGCACTTCAAGGGGGTGGCGTACATGATCGACAACTGCTCGACGACGGCTCGCCTGGGTGCGCGGAAGTGGGCGCCGCGGTTCGATTACCTGCTCATGCAGCTCGCGATTCCGCGGATCGAACGGGGCCAGGCGGCGGACGGCGCGCTGATGGCGGCGTTCAAGGCGAATAGCATCCACGGCGTGCTGGCGGGCTGTGCACAGCTGCGGCCACCCGTGGATATCGCAATCCTCCAGTAGCGAGAGCGAACTCAAGCTCCCGCTGTCGGGTGGGGCGGGTCTCTCGTTGTGGCGATCGGGCCACCTGCTCGGGTACGCTTGCCAGGACGGACGTTCCCGTCGTGTGTGGCTGCCATGAAGCTCAGCGACTTCTTGAACGATGATGACGACGACGACGACCGGCTCTACATGACTGAGAGCACGAGCCGGGAGCTGCGCGAGCTTGGTGTCGAGGTACCGGCGTACCTGAAGGTGACCGAGGTGCCGGACATTGAGGCGCGCGAGATGACGGTCCTCTGCCTTCCGGGGAAGGGTGGCCGTTACTTCCCGGACGACGTGGAGGATGTGTGCGACCGCTGCAAGGGGCCTATCCACCATCGGCCGCATGTCCCGATTGGAGCGATCTTCGTTTGCACGCTCTGTTACCTCACGGAGATGGCGAAGAAGGGGAAGCTCGGCGGCCCGATGCTCCCTCCCGGCCTCAACTGAGGGCCCGGCCGCACGACCTTTGTCCCGATCTCGCGGGTCGGCAACAATAGGCGGTAACAGCCACGACGAACGAAGTGGTCCGGCAAGGCGAGGATGTATGGAACTGCGATTTGGTGAGAAGGAAGAGACCCTCCGAGGCGAGGTCCGCACGTTCCTGAAGGGGAACCTTCCGGACAGTTCGGGTGCGGGTGGCGCCGGGATGGGCAGTCGCTCCGACCAGGACTTTCTGGCGGCCAAAGAGTTTAACCGGAAGCTCGGCGAACGGGGCTGGATAGCGCCGGCCTGGCCGAAGGAGTACGGCGGCCTTGGCGCTTCGATCTACGAGCAGATCGTCTTCAACGAGGAGTTCGGCTATCACGGGGCGCCGGACACGGGAACTCGCGGATTCGGTGTGGGAATGATCGGGCCGACGCTGATCATCCACGGTAGCGAAGAGCAGAAGCGTCACTACTTGCCGGCGATTACGAGCGGCGAGCACATCTGGTGTCAGGGGTACAGCGAGCCGGGGAGTGGCTCGGATCTTGCGAGCCTCCAGACGCGTGCCGTGCGGGATGGCGACGACTACGTGATCAACGGCCAGAAGATCTGGACTTCGGGTGGGCATCGAGCGAACCAGATGTTCTGCCTGGTGCGAACGGACCCCGACGCACCCAAGCACCGGGGGATTAGCTTCCTGCTGATTGACGACATCACGACGGTACCGGGGCTGACCATCAGGCCGCTGATCAATATGGCGAACCGTCACCACTTCAATGAGGTCTTCTTCGAGGATGTCCGTGTTCCGGCCAAGAACCTCGTCGGAGAGGAGAACCGTGGCTGGTATGTGGGGATGACGCTGCTCGATTTCGAGCGCTCGGGGATAGGTGTGACGGCGGGCCAGCGCCATACATTGGAGGCGCTCGCCCAAAAACTTCGGGAGGCGGATCCGGCTCGACGGAGGAAGGACCGCCTAAGGCTTGCCGATTTCGTTGTCGCGAACAACGTTGGGAAGTATCTGGGGTACCGGATTGGGCACATGCAGGCGAGTGGCCGTGTGCCGAACTACGAGGCGTCGGTGGTGAAGATCTACCAGTCGGAGCTTGGGCAACGGATTTACAACTTCGGTGTCAACATGCTCGGGCTCGGCGGCCAGATGGTTCCTGAAGAACCGCGGGCACCGCTCGGCGGCGACCTGCCAGAGAACTACCTCAGCTCGGTACCGGCCTCCATCTACTCGGGAACCAACGAGATCCAACGGAACATCATCGCCACCCGCGGATTGGGACTGCCTCGCGGGTAAGGGGAAGCGAACGCGCGGTTGATCGGCGGGACTTGTGGAAGGTGGCCCTACGTGGTACCCTATAGGTATGGACGACGAAAACCAATTCGAGTACCCGTTCCCCGGTGATCACCGGCCGACAACGCTCGAACTGAGAGAGACGGCGGCCGTCTACGACGCTTCGCCGTCGCCCGATCTCCGGGTGATTCGCGGCGGGAAAGGGCGGGGCCGAAAGTCCGTCGTCGATGGAGGAGGTGGGAAGATGAAAACGAGCGTCTACCTTGAGGCAGCCGATGTCCGGCGTCTTGCCTGGCTATCGGGTGTTGAGGGCCGTTCCCAGGCGGAGATCATCCGGGACGCGGTGCGCGGCTACGTGCCGAACACGAGTGCGGATCGCGACTTCGCGCTGTTCAGCGTTCCGACGGAGAGCACCCGAACCACAGGCCTGACTCAGGATGACATCGAAGGGATGATGGTGGGATTCGGCGAGGAACGAGAACGGTGACGGCGATCGTGGACGCCGGGCCACTGGTCTCGCTGATGACTCCGTCGCCAGATGCGCCGAAGATCATGGCGGCGCTTCGCCGGGAGCGCGGCCTGCTCATCGTCCCGGCTCCGGTGACGGCGGAGGTGGACTACCTCCTTTCGCGCGAGGCTGGCGCCGATGCGGCCCGAGCTTTCATCGAGGACGTGGCGGCAGGCCGGTTCCTGGTTGGCTGCCTGGAGCCGGAAGAGTATGCCGTCATTCTGGACCTTTCCCGCCGGTATGCGGCCCTATCCCCCGGCCTGGCGAACCTCTCGATCGTCGTTCTCGCGCATCGGTTTCAGACGCATCGAATCCTGACGATCGACCAGCGCCACTTTCGGGCGATGGTTGCGCTGGATGGCAAGCCGTTCACGCTGCTTCCATGGGATGAGAGCTGACCGGCGGCCCCGGGGATCAGACCGTCCCAAGCCAGTAGACTTGCCGGATGCTGACCGCGGGACAGTTCGAACGGCGCATCCGGTCCGCGGGCACGGTCGCGCTTCTGGCGGCGGTCGTGTTTCTCGGGGGGCTGGTGTACTGGCAAGCCTTTCGGGCGGACCTCGGCGGCGAAGACCGCAACCCCCGGGTGCTGGCTTCGTTCGCGAATCCGCTACGGGGCCGGATTCTGGACCGCGATGGCAACGAACTGGTGGCCTCGACAGCGAGCGGGGCCCGGCTGTACCGCGACTCCTCGCTCGCCCATGTCCTTGGCTACATCGACCCACGATATGGGTCGCAGGGGGCGGAACTCGTCTTCAACGATGTCCTCAGCGGGGAAGCCGCGGGCTCCTGGCGCGGTGCCGTCGACGCTGAGTTCCGGCGGGCGGCGGTGGCGGGCAGCGACATCCGCTTGACCATCAAGGGGGCCGTCCAGGCGGCGGCGGCGAAGGGCCTGGGCGATCGTCGTGGCGCCGTGGTCGCCATCGATCCGAAGACGGGTGAGGTGCTGGCGATGGTTAGCGTCCCGGCGTACGACCCCGGATCGCTGGACGCGGAGGGCGAGGCGCTCCTCGAAGACTCGCGTTCGCCGCTCCTGAACCGGGCGACACAGGGATTGTACCCGCCGGGGTCGATCTTCAAGACGGTGACGGCGGCTTCGGCCCTGGAAAATCGTGTGATTGCGCCTGGCGACCTGGTGACTTGCCCGGGCGAAATCGTGATCGATGGATTCCCGATCTCCTGCGACAACGTTCCCCAGGGCACGGGCACGTACCCGTTCAGATCGGCGTTCACGTTCTCCGTGAACGCTGTCTTCGCGCAAGTGGGCGTGGCCATTGGCTGGGCGCGGCTGGAGGCGACGGCCCAGCGGTTCGGGTTCGAGTCGCCGCTCGACTTCACCCTCGATACGGCGGCAGCCCGGCTTCGGGCGGGGGGCGGCGAGCGGACGGCGACGCTCCTGGCGAGCACAGCTTTCGGCCAGGGTGAGCTGCTGGTGACTCCGCTCCAGATGGCGGTGATCGCGGCGGCCGTGGCGAATGGTGGACTGCTCGCCCGGCCCCACCTCGGGCTGGTCCGGATGGACGGCAAGCGCGTCGCCGGATCGTTGGAGGATGCCGCCTCACGCCGCCTCCTGAGCGAGGCGGTGGCCGCCCAGCTGAGCGACTTCATGGTCTCAGTTGTCGATAGCCAGCAGGCGGCGGGCGTGGCGATCGCGGGCGTGAAGGTGGGTGGGAAGACCGGGACGGCGGAGACGGGCACGCCGGGCGTCTCGCACGCGTGGTTCATAGGCTTCGCCCCTGCCGACGATCCGAAGGTGGCGGTGGCCGTCATCGTCGAGAACGGGGGCCGTGGTGGCGAGGTGGCGGCGCCGATCGCGGGTGCTGTCATGCGGGCGGCGTTGGCTCGATGAGCGAGGAGCGCGGGCCGCTGATCGAACGGTTCCTCGAGCGGACGGCGCGGGCCATCTCGGGAGGTGCGCTGCACCCGATGGAGGTCCTCGCCGAGGTGGAGCGCGTCTGCCTCGCGGGCGTCCAGGCCCGCGTCTTGCCGAACCACCTCCGCGTGACGTTCAGCCCCAGGGAGAGTGACCGCTACGCGTCCGCGCTGGCGGAGCTGCGCGACGAGATCGAGGCGTTGGTCCAGGGACTGGCGCGGAGGCTCGGGTACGGGCTCGGCGGGACGCTGCTCATCCAGTTCGCGGCATCCGGAACGGTGGCGGCGGGCGACGTGGAGATCGCGGCGCGGTTCGCGGCCGATACCGGGCGGCCGCTGGTTTCTCTGGCAGGCCAGACTACGCGGATCACGCGCCAGCGGGGGGCGTTCTTCGTCCTTGCCGATGGATCTCGCAGCCGCATTACGCACACTCCGTTCTCCATCGGACGCGGCGCTTCGAACGATCTCGTGCTCGCCAGCATGGCCGTCTCACGCGAGCATGCCCGTGTCACGGAGTCCGATGAGGGGCTTGTGATCGAAGACCTTGGGGGCCGAAACGGGATCGTGGCGGACGGTGTTCGTTGGGAGCGTGTGCCGCTCAGTCCCGGCAGGGAGCTCCTCCTCGGCGATATCGAACTCCGGTTCGAGGGCGCGCGATGAGCGATTCGGGCGAGCTCCTGGTGCTCCGCCTCGCGCTTTCGGGTGTGCTGTTCGCCTTCCTCTTCGCGGCGGCGTTGGTGCTGCGTTCGAGCCTGCGGCCGGTGCGGCGAACAGCGACGGCTGCTCGCGTGGGGGCCTCGGCGCGACTGGTGGTGACGGCGCCGGCCCGGTCGGGTCTGGAGGTTGGCGCCGAGTTCCAGCTCGTGGGCAACACGCTCGTCGGGCGGGAGGTAACGAACGGTATCGTCCTTTCCGATGCTTCGGTCTCGGGCGAACACGCGACGCTGGAGCGGACGGGGCGCGGCTGGCTGGTCCGCGATGCGGGCAGCACGAACGGCACGTACCTGGCGAACCGGCGGATCGATGGGCGAGGCGCCCTCTTGCGGCACGGTGATGTGGTCTCGTTTGGAGTGGTGGGATTGCGCTTCGAGGGGCGCTAAGGACGAGGCCAGGGCGTGCAGAGATGCGGGCCCAGGGGGTTTTCGGCCGCGGAGGTGACGGCCAACGGTAGCTGTGACAGAATCCACGTCCGGCGCCGTTTCCAGTTACGGACGCCGCGGGGACCGAAACGACCAATCTGCCGCAGGAGAACGCCGATGCCGACCAATGTACTCGTGGTTACCAAGGGCCACGCCTTCGACTACAACCGCTTCTTCGCGATGTTCAACGAGAACCCGGCGATCGTGGCTACCGTGGTCGAACAGCCGGCAGCCCAGATAATCCTTCGGCCGGAGAACGTGAAGGAGTACGACGTCGTCGTCTTCTACGATATGTGGGCCGTCATGCCCAGGCCCGATGGCCAGTTCACGGCGCCCCCGGATGACTACCGGAAGAGCATCGAGGCGCTGCTGGAGAGCGGGAAGGGCCTGGTGTTGATGAACCACGCCCTGGTGCAGTGGCCGGGTTGGCCGCTCTGGCGGGAGATTACGGGGACTTCGTTCCTCCTCCGCGAGACGGAGGTCGATGGGAAGCTTGTCCCCGGCTCTGGCTACCGGGGTGGCGGCGGCGAGCCGCACCGCAACGCGAAGCACTTCCTCTCGGCGGCCACCCCCGGCCATCCTGTGCTCGAAGGGCTCGGCGACGGCTTCGAGGTAGTCGATGAACTCTATCTCGTGAGCGCTGAGTTCGAGAAGAACCCGGACATCGTGCCTCTGCTGCGCAGCGACTACCCCTACGTTCAGGAGAACTTCAACCCGCCGCCCCTTGCGCCCCAGGAGCAGAAGGACCGCTGGGTGCATGGGCCGGGGAGCAACCTCGCGGTGTGGGCGAAGCGAAGCCGGAACAGCCCGGTGGTGGCCATGTACAACGGCGACAGCCCGGTCGCCTACGACAATCCCGCCTTCCGTAAGCTGCTCGCCAACGCGATCGCCTGGGTGGCCTCGGAGGATGCCCGCGCCTGGGCGCGGAAGCGCTGAGGCGACGGACGACGTTCGAACGTACGAAGGCCCGGCGCAACGCGCCGGGCCTTTCGTCGATCAGCCGGGAGAGGCCGGTGAGGTGTCTAGTTCAGGGCGACAGACGTGACATCCGTGCCCGCCACACAGGGCACATTGTCGAACGTGAAGTTGACCGTGCCGAAGGTCGCCGTCTTCGTCACGACGCCAGCGGCGAGCATGTTCGTTCCGCTGCCGCCCGTGACCGAGATGGTGACGGTGCTGCCGCGGACGACGTTGTCCGCTGTCGCCTTGAGCTGGCATTCGTTGCTGGCGTTCTGCTTGAAAAAGGCCTTGACCTTTGTTTTCGGCGTGGAAAGAGCAGGGTTCACGGCGACCGCGACGCTGTGTTGCGGCACGAGAGCCATCACGGGCTGCACCATGATCGCTCCGCCGATCAGGGCGAGGGCGGCGGCGCTGGCGAGGACGAGGCGGTTCATCATGGAAGTTAACCTGCTGCGTGGTGTGAGGGGCCATTGCCGTGGCAATCGTTGGCCCTTCCACTAACCCAGCGCGGCCGGCCGCGACTACGGTTTTGGTAGTACGACCAATGTCTCCTGGCCCTTACACCAGAGGTTGGGGTTGGAGCAGGCCGAGGACGCGTTGCGACGCCATCTGCTCGACCTCCCCGCGGCTGAGGCCGAGCTCCACCGCCAGGACCTCTTCCGTGTGCTGGCCCAGGAGCGGCGCCGGGACCACTGGCACATTGGATTTGCTCAGATGGACGGGCGGCGCGGGCATCTTCACCTCGCCCCGTACGGGGTGGGTGTACGTCAGGATCTGGCCCCGCTCCTTGAGGTGCCTGTCGTTGAAGATATCCGTGGAATCGTAGACGGCGCCGACGGGCACGCCGAGCGGTCCGAGATACTCCATCACTTCGAACTTCGTGCGCTCCCGCGTCCACTTCGCGATCTCTTCGTCGAGTTCGTCTCCGTGCCGGGCGCGGGCCTGCGGGCTGGCGAAGCGCTCGTCGGTCGCGAGGTCGGGGCGTCCGATGCCCGTGATCAGCGCGTCCCACATCCGCGTCGTCACGGGCATGAAGTAGACCCAGTCGTTCGGCCCGCCAGGGGCGCAGGGATAGAGGTTCGTTGGCGAAATCGAGCGGCTGCCCCGGCGCGGTACGAGGCCGCCCTCGAAGCGTTCGCGGTAGGAGATCTGGGTGCGCATGAAGTTGACGACGGTCTCTTGCATCGAAACTTCAACGACCTGGCCTTCGCCGGTCCGTTGCTTCTGGATGTACGCCGCGAGGATGCCGATGGCGGCGTGGTTGCCTGTTCCCGTATCGGCCACAGTCGCGCCGGGCCGCATTGGCGGGCCGTCGCGGTCTCCGGTGACGCTGAAGGCGCCGCCGGCCGCCTGCGCCACCCAGTCAAAACATTTGTAGTCGGCGTACGGGCCCGTGGTCCCAAAGCCCTTGATCGTGGCGTAGATAATGCCCGGATTCGTGGCCTTGAGGACCTCGTAGCCAAGGCCAAGCTTCTCCATCGTTCCCAGGGAGAAGTTCTCGACGACGACATCGGCGCGCCTGACCAGATCGAGGAAGAGTTCGTGGCCCTTCTTCGTATTCAGGGCGATGGCCACGCTCTTCTTGTTGTGGTTGAAGCTGAGGAAGTAGATCGAGTCCCTCCCGCTCCCCTCAGTCGCCCGCCCGGGGTCGCCAACGCCGGGGTTCTCGATCTTGTAGACCGTCGCCCCGAGGTTGGCGAGGTACTGGGAACAGGTCGTGCCTGCTTCGTATTGTGTGAGGTCGAGGACCTTCATGCCTTCGAGCGCGCCCATCGCAGTCTCCAGGGAGGTTTGCCGTGAAGTCTACGCCGAACGGCGCAAGCCGTGCGACGTCATCGCTGAGGTTCGCGATTTTCGCCGCGGGGATCCCAAATCCTACGCGTGAGCGGGGGTCGCGAAGGGTGGCTACCCCTTCGATGCATGCTATGATCCGTCCATGCTGACCACGCTCAAAGACGAAGCGAAAGCCGTGATTGACCGTCTGCCTGAGGACGCGACCTGGGACGATGTCGTGTACGCGGTCGAGTTCAGGCGCGCCGTTGAGCGCGGGCGTGCCGATAGCCGTGCGGGCCGGGTCACAAGTGTTGAGGACGTGCGTCGCTCGTTTGGGCTCGATGGTTGAAGGTTAACTGGACGGACGCGGCCAAGGCCGACCTTCGGACGATCTCCGAAAGGCTGTCGGGATTCTCAGCGCCGGCCGGATTGCGTTTCGTAGACGAGGCGACGCGTGCCAGTATCCGCCTCGGAGAGTTCCCGGACTCGGGACGCGTTGTCCCAGAGTTCGAGGCGCTGCTCATCCGCGAAGTGATCGTTGGCCGATACCGCCTCGTGTACGAGCGGTTCCCCGATCGGATCGAGGTGATAGCCGTCCATCCGGCGGCCCTCCCGTTCGAGCGCTGAGGCCGTTACGCGCCCTTCGTCTCCAGCACGCCGCAGGCTACCAGCGCCTCAATCGCGGCGGCTTCGATCCCCAGCTCCGCCGTGAGGACTTCCGCCTTGTGCTTGCCAAGGAGCGGCGCTGCAACGACTTCAACAACGGAGGGGTTGAGGCGGACCACCGGGCCGGGCAGCCGCACAGCCCCGCGCTCCGGGTGCTCGATCGTCACGATCGCCCCGCGCGCCT
>JANMTH010000656.1:0-1651 GCA_031390305.1 Thermoflexaceae bacterium | reverse complement strand
GGAGGCGGGACGCGTCGTCGGCGGCGCACCGTGGCGGGTGCCGCTCTACCTCCCGCCGGGCGGGCTGGAGACGCTGGAAGCATGCTTCGCGGGGCTCGCTACGAACGTCAGTGGGACCACGGCGGCGCGGTGGCGCGATTCGTTCGACGCCCGCGAGTACGACCCGGCCGAGACGCTCGTGGCGGGGCCGGTCTCCGTCACGTTCGTTGGGCCGACGAAGCATTCGCAGCTCGACTACGGGATGCGGCTCGAATGTGGTGGCCGGGTGCTTGGTTATACGGGCGACACGGCGTTCTGCGAGGCGGCGATCGAGGTGGGCCGCGGCGCAGACCTCTTCCTCGCGGAGTGCACGCTGATGGATGCGGGGCGCGCTTCGGACACGCACACCTGCGCCGCTGAACTGGTGACGATGGCCAGGGCGGCGCGCCCGGGCCGTCTGCTTGCGACGCATTTCCTCCGCCACGACGAGCCGTGGCGGGCCGAACTTTCGAAGCGCCTGACGGAGGGCATGGACGCAACAGAGCACCACGTGGTCGCGCTCGGCGATGTCTACGAGTTCTGAGCGTTTGGGCGGCCCGTTCTGGTAAACTCAACGGGTGAAGCGAAGGCGCACCGGAACGCTTGTCCAGGCAGTGGACCTGGCCGAGGCGGCGGTGCTGGTGCTTCGCGAGCACATCCGCAGGGAACACCCCGAGGCAACCGAGCAGGAACTCGACAGCCTGGTAGGCGAGCGCATGATCGCCCTGCACGACAACGATTTCACCGATGGACCGTTCCGGCGCCGGAACGTTGGTGGAAGGGCATGAACCAGTTCGAAGCCGCGCTGCGTGTCGTTCGAAGAGACCTCGCGCGTCTCAGGATCAGGTACGCTCTCGTCGGTGGCTGGGCGGTGACGGCGCACGGATCGCTGCGAACGACGATGGATGTGGATGCGGTGGTCGCGGTAGCCGGTGACAGGGATGCCGAAGAGCTTGTATCACAACTCCGGCGCCTCGGGTACACGGTGGCCTATGAGATCGAGCAGACCGAACGCAACGCTTTCGGGGGAGTGCGCCTTTATCCCCCCGGGCGAGGGCAGGGGGTCCTCGTCGATCTGCTGTTTGCCAGCTCTGGGATTGAACAGGAGATCGTCCAGGCAGCTACAGAACAGAAGGTCTTCGGAACGCTGACGATGCCCGTCGTCGCAATGGGCCACCTCATCGCTATGAAGGTGCTCGCCGAAAGCGATAGCCGTGGCAAGGACCGGGATGATCTCCGCGTGCTGTTGCCGTTGGCGAGCGAGGACGAGATCGCAAGGGCGCGGGCCGCCGTCGTACTGATTGCGGAGCGGGGTTTCTCACGCCACAAAGACATCGTTGGCGGCCTCGAACGGTTCATCGCTCAGCATCGCCCCGAAGGTTAGCCGATCAGGCGGTTCTGGCCGCGAAACCGCCGGCCCCGAAGAGGCGTGAGCCATCGAACCGGCCGAAGCGTTCTTCCAGCACCTGCTCGCGGTAGCGAAAGATCTCTCGCACGCGGGCGCCGACGACGAGGCGGTTCATGATGTCGCCGAGGGGGCCGAAGGGCAGGGCGTAGCTGACGATGTCGCGCATCTCGACGCCGCCGGGGACTTCGCGGAAGTGGTGCTCGTGGTGCCATATGCGGTAGGGGC
>JANMTH010000623.1:0-5073 GCA_031390305.1 Thermoflexaceae bacterium | reverse complement strand
CTTCAGCAAACCGTTACCCGTCTCGACGACGCCATCAACTTCATCCGCGATACCACCGCCCTGGGCGGCGAAGTCCTGATCATCGGGACCAAGAAGCAGGCGCGCGAAACCGTCCAGATGGAAGCGGAACGCGCCGGGCTGCCCTTCGTCAACAACCGCTGGCTCGGTGGCACGCTCACCAACTTTCGCACCATCCAGAGCCGCATCCGGCATCTCATCAACCTCGAGACGGCCACCGTCCGGGGCGATTTCCTTCGCATGACCAAGAAGGAACAGCTCGACAAGTCGAACGAAGCCGCGCGGATGAACCACTACTTCGGCGGCATCAAGAAGATGGAGCGGCTTCCCGCCGCCGTCTTCATCATCGACACCGTCAAAGAAGCGATCGCCGTTCAGGAATGCAAGCGGCTCAACATCCCCATCGTTTCGCTCGTCGATACGAACTGTGACCCGGACCCCGTCTCCTATCCGATCCCGAGCAACGACGACGCGATCCGCGCCATCAAGCTGATCCTCGGCAAGATGGCCGACGCCGCTATCGAAGGCCGCGCCGCCCGCGAATCGGGCGTCGGCCCAGGTGTCCACGCCGACGACCTTGAGGCCGCCGCCGAAGCTGGCCTCGCTTCCGGCTCCTTCAGCGCTTCGCCGGAAGAGACCGAGAGCGGCGCCGCCGAGACCTCGATCACCACCATCTCCCTCGATCAGCAGGCTGTGCCCGCTGCCCCCGCGCAGGAGTAAGACCAGTTGGCAGAAGTCACCACGGCAATGATCAAAGAGCTCCGGGAAGCCACCGGAGCCGGCATCATGGATGCCAAGCGGGCTCTCGATTCCGCTTCCGGCGATATGAAGAAGGCCACCGAGACCATCCGCGAACTGGGGATGGCCCGCGCCGAAAAGCGCTCCGACCGCGAGACCAGCCAGGGCCTGCTCGAAGCCTACATCCACCAGAACCGCATCGGCGTCCTCGTCGAGCTCAACTGCGAGACCGACTTCGTCGCCAACACGGCGGACTTCAAGCAGCTCGCCCGCGATATCGCCATGCAGATTGCGGCCATGGACCCGAAGGTGACCAGCGTCGAAGACAGGACGCCAGAACTCGAAGGCTTCCCCGACGCCGAAGTCGTCCTCATGGCCCAGCCGTTCATCAAGGATAGCGGCCGGACGATCGCCGACCTCTGCAAGGACGTCATCTCCCGCACCGGCGAGAACGTCCGCGTTCGCCGCTTCGCCCGTTTTCAACTGGGCAGCTAGCCCGGGAAGGAGCCGCCGGTGACGGCCCGATACCGACGTGCGCTCGTCAAACTGAGCGGCGAGGCCATGATGGGCGCGCGAAGCTCGGGAATCGACGCCGTTACCGTCCGCGCCCTCGCCGAACAGATCGCGCGCGCCACCCGCGAAGGGATAGAGGTCGCCATCGTCGTCGGCGGCGGCAACTTCTGGCGCGGCGCTACCGTTGCCGAAACGGGCATGGACCGGGCCACCGCGGACTACGCCGGTATGCTCGCCACGGTCATGAACGCCCTCGCCCTCCAGGACGCCCTGGAGAAAGCCGGCGTCGCCGTCCGTACGCAGACGGCGCTCGCCATCACCTCCGTGGCCGAGCCCTACATCCGGCGGAGAGCCATCCGCCACCTGGAGAAGGGCCGGGCCGTCATCTTCGCCGCCGGTACCGGCAATCCCTACATGACGACGGATACGGCCGCCGCCCTCCGTGCCATCGAGACCGAATGCCAGGCCCTCTTGATGGCCAAGAACGGCGTGGACGGCGTCTACGACGCCGACCCCCGCAAGGACCCTTCCGCCACACGATTCGCTCACCTCACCCATCTGGACGCGCTCCAGCGCCGTCTCCAGGTGATGGACATCACCGCCCTCAGCCTCTGCATGGAGAACCACCTCCCGATCGTCGTTTTCGATGTTGACGCGCCGGATAGCATCTATCGCGCCCTCTGTGGTGAAGAGATCGGAACGATCGTCTCCTCCCTGCCCGAAGCAGAACCCGCCCACCCCGTATAATCCCCCGTAACGGAGGTCACCGCTTTGGCCGATCCTGACGAAATTCTGCTCGACGCCGACGAACGGATGGAAGGCGCCGTCATCTCCTTCAAACGCGAGCTGAACGGCGTCCGTTCCGGCCGCGCCCACGCCAGCCTGATCGAGAACCTGCCCGTGGACTACTACGGCGCGATCACGCCCCTCCGCCAGCTCGGCACGATCAACTCCCCCGAGCCCAGGATGCTGACTATCCAGGTATGGGATCGCGGCGCCGTCAAGGCGATCGAAAAAGCGATCCAGAGCTCCGACCTCGGGCTCAACCCGGCCGTCGATGGGCAGCTCCTTCGTCTCCCCTTTCCGCCCCTCACCGAGGCCCGCCGCAAAGAGCTGGTAAAGCACGTCCACGGCAAGACCGAGGACTCCCGCGTCTCCGTCCGTAACGTCCGCCGCCACGTCCACGACGAGCTGCGCAAGATGGAGAAGGAGGGCAGCTGTTCCCAGGACGACCTCAAGCGCTACGAAGACGATCTCCAGAAGCTCACCGACCGCTACGTGGCCGCCATCGACGCCGAAGGGAAGCGCAAGGAGGCCGAGCTCCTTGAGATCTGATCTCCTGGCGGCCGAGCCCGCCCTCGCCCCGGCGCCCGAGTTCTTCGGCGACCTGCTCTCCCCGATCTCCGGTGGCCGTGTCCCGCGCCACGTCGCCGTGATCATGGATGGCAACGGCCGCTGGGCAACCCAACGTGGCCTTCGCAGGGCGGCCGGGCACCGAGCCGGTACCGAGAATATCCGCCGCGTTATCGAACGCTTCGCCGACCATGGCGTCCAGTACCTTACGATCTACGCCTTCAGCACGGAGAACTGGAACCGGCCGCTGCCGGAAGTCCGCGCCCTTATCCGCCTCCTCCGCTACTTCATCCGCAAGGAACTGGAGAATCTCCACCGCAACCGCGTGCGCCTTCGCATGCTCGGACACATCGAGACCCTCCCCGCCTGGCTCCAGAAACAGGTCCAGGAGGCCGTCGAACTGACCAGCGAAAACAGCGGTCTCGTCCTCAACATCTGCTTCAGCTACGGCGGCCGCGACGACATCGTGATGGCCGCCCGGCGATTGATCGAGGCCGAAGTCCCCGCCCACGAAGTGACCGAAGACCTCTTCGGCCTCTCCCTTTCGACCGCCGGTATGCCCGACCCGGACCTCATGATCAGGACGGCCGGCGAACAGCGGATATCGAACTTCCTCCTCTGGCAGGCTGCCTACGCCGAGCTCTACTTCACGGATACCTACTGGCCCGATTTCGGCCGCGAGGACATCGATATCGCCCTCGCCGAGTACAGCCGCCGCAAACGGAAGTTCGGCGGGCTCCTCCCCGAAGACCTCGAAGCCTTCCGCGGGAAGTGACCGTGGCCACGGCGGCGCCGCCCCACCGTTCGAACCTTCAGCTTCGCCTGCTCACCGCCGCCGTCGGCCTTCCCCTCGTCGCCGCGGCTGTGTTCCTCGGTGGGTGGCCATTCGCCCTCGCGATGGCTGTCGTCGCCCTCCTCGCCGCCGCTGAGTTTACCCACGGCTGGCTCTTCCCAACGATGCCCATCTCGGCCGTGCTTCCCCATTTCCTCGCCTTCAGCGCATCCGCCGCCATGGTCCTCGGCTCCCACGACGATGAGCGATTCGTCTATGCCGGGATTATCCTCGCCGCCCTCTTCGCCCTGGCCGGTTACCTGCCAACCAACCGCTTCGGCCCGCGCAAGCCGTACCGCGTCCAGGCGTGGTGCCTCGTCTACGTCGGCCTCTTCGGCGCCACGCTCGTGCTCACCCGCGATCTCGAGGGCGGCCGCGATTGGGTCTTCCTCGGGCTTCTCGCCACCTTCGCCGTCGATACCGGCGCCTACGCGGTCGGCCGGCTCATCGGCCGGCACAAGCTCGCGCCCCGCATCAGCCCCGCCAAGACGTGGGAAGGGGCCATCGGTGGGTATGTGGCCGGTGTGGCCGCCGTCCTGGCGCTGAACGCCCTCCTCGACACCGGCGTGGCCGCCGCTACGATGCTCCCTTTCGCCCTGGCGATGCCCATCGCCAGCCAGACCGGGGACCTCTTCGAGAGCTGGATGAAGCGGCGCATGGGCCTAAAAGACGCCTCCGGCCTGCTCCCTGGCCATGGCGGCTTCCTCGACCGTCTCGATTCGGTCCTCTTCGTCTTCCCGCTGCTTTATCTGTTCCTACAGCTTCGCGTGCTCTGATAGCCTGAAGACGCGGCCAACGCACCACCGTTGTCCGCCGGGAGGCACAGTGCCAGCGGCCGTTCTACCAACCGACCTCAGCCACCGCTACGCCGAGATTAACGGCATCCGGATGCACTACGTCGAAGCCGGCTCCGGCGATCTCGTGTTACTCCTCCACGGTTTCCCGGAGTTCTGGTACTCGTGGCGCCACCAAATCGCCGCCCTCGCGCCCCACTACCGCGTCGTCGCGCCCGATCTTCGTGGGTACAACGAAACCGAGAAGCGCGGCCCATACGACGCCGACACGCTCCAGGAGGACGTCCTCGCGCTCATTCGCCACCTCGGCGAAGCCCGCGCCCACATCGTCGCCCACGATTGGGGTGGAGCGATCGCCTGGCTCCTCGCTATCCAGCACCCGGAGGCGGTCCGCTCGCTCACGGCCTGCAACATCCCCCATCCCGCGCTCTTCCAGAAGGCCGCCCTGCGCAATCCCCGCCAGTTGCTGCGAAGCTGGTACTTCCTCGCCTTCCAGATCCCCTGGCTGCCGCAGCGGCTGATCGCCTTCCGCAACTACCAGGCGCTGGCCCGCGCGCTCATCAACGACTGCCGGCCCGGCACGTTCACGCGCGAAGACGTGAAGCTCTTCCTCGAGTCGTGGCGGCGCTCGGGCCTCGATGGCGGGATAAACTGGTACCGGGGCCTCTTCCGCCACCCTCGCCGCTTCCCCAGGCCCCTCCCGCGAGTAACGGCGCCGGCGCAGCTCATCTGGGGCGAAGTTGCGTAGCTCTTCGAGCGTCCATTTACCGTTCTTGAAGATGTTCTTGAACGGCGGGTACATATCCTGCAAGAGCCCGACATGCC
>JANMTH010000593.1:0-3242 GCA_031390305.1 Thermoflexaceae bacterium | reverse complement strand
GAACGCCTACCGCCGCAACGGCGTCAAGGAGTACATCGTCTGGCGCGTACTCGATGGTGCGCTCGATTGGTTCGTCCTCGTCGAGGGCGCCTACGTGCCGCTGGCGCCCGGCCCTGGCGGAATCGTCGAGAGCCGCGAATTTCCCGGCCTCCGCCTGGATGTCGCCCGCCTCCTCGAAGGAGACCTCGCGGCGGTGCTGGCGGCGGTGCGGTAGCTCCGCCGACGCTCAACGGGGGTATGATAGTTCTATGACCGCGAAGGAACTTTTGAAGCACGAAGTCGATGGCCTGACCGAAGAGGACGCGGCGCTCTGGCTTGTCCGTCTGCGGCACCAGGGTCCACCCGGGGTTCGGCTCACACTCGCCGACCTCGCTCAGTTCCCGGTCGAGATCCGTCGGATGCTGATGACGCCGGACCTCTTGGACGTGGAGTTAAGCGAATTCGATTGAGTGGCAGGCTGTGGACAACGCTGAGCTTTCGCGTGACCTGTGAGTGAAGAGCGTCCCATCTGCGGTCAAGTCTGGCCACTCGCTCTGGATCCGACCGTAGGTGCGGAGATGCGCAAGACCCGGCCGGTGGTGGTCGTGAGTTCCGACGCCTTCGCGCATCGGGATGTTCGTCTGGTGGTCCCACTGACATCGTGGCAGGCGCGATTCGACCGTCACTTGAACAAGGTAGCCATCTCGGCCACCGAACCCAACGGTTTGCGGGTCGATTCCGGAGCTGATGTCCTCCAATTGCGAGCGGTTTCGTTGAGCCGGTTTATCAGATTGCTAGGCATGCTCGAGCCTGGGCCTCTTCACGCCATTTGCAACGGCATCGCCGTGGCCGTCGAACACGACGAGCGGCCCGCACCGAACTAATACTCCCCCGCGAGGTCGCGCTTCCCTTCCGCGCTCGCCGCCGCCGCGTGGTTCAGGATGTTCCGCTCCATTGAAGATACGGCGAGCTTCGATCGCGCCGCGTAGATCTCCGCGCGCAGGGTGTGTGCCTCCTTCGAACCCGGTGCGTTGATCACGCCGAACTCCACGAGGTGGCTCGCCATTCGGAGGTTGCCCGTTGCCTGGAGGGCCGCCGCCCGCGCCAGCACGGCATCGAGCCCGCCCGCCAGCGCGACCCACTCCCGCGCCTGTTCGGCGCGCGGCGCCGGCAGAAGGTTATCCGGCTCGCCGTCGTACCAGCCCCCGTAAAGCCGCCAGATGTTCCGAAGAATGAACTGCGGGTGGTCGTAGACCGGCCGCAGGTACGGCTTCTCCAGCAGGTGCGCCGGGACCACGACTTCGTGCAGCACCCGGTCCAACGGCGCGCCGGCGTTCATCAGCGCCAGGACCTGGGCTTCGAGCGATTCCAGCAGCTCGGCGGTATCGCTCAGCGCCTGGCGGATGCGGCCAGCGCCGGTGAGCGGCAGGCCGTGACCAGGCAGGAGCGTCTTCGCCCCGAGCCCCGCCATCTCGCGCAGCGCCGCGGCCCACTCGCCGCAGTACCTCTGCACCTTCTGCGGGTTGCCTGCGTTCGGCGTCGCCCAGATGAAGAGGTCCCCGGGCGCGAGGATCTTCCGCTCCGGGACCCAGGTCCAGGTCGCGTCGTCAGTCTCGCCGCAGGCGTGGTGTAGCTCGAACGTGCAATCGCCACGCCGGAAGGTGAGCCGGTCGTCGTAGGTCACGTCGGGGTAGCGGTACTGTTCTGGCCAGCTGAAGCGCGCCTGGGGCAGGGCGAACTGGCGCAGGTTGATCGCCGTGTTCCAGCCCAGCGTCTTCTTGTAGCGGTCGAAGTTCCCGGGGATGGCGGCATGAGCGTAGACAAGCGGCTGGGCCCACCGCTTCTCCCGCGCCTCAGCCTCGAAGGGGATGGTCCCGAAGATATGGTCCACGTGGTGATGCGAATAGACGGCCGCCGCCAGGGGCGCCTCCGCCCGCCACTTTCGAACCTCGGAGAAGACGAGTGGAGCGTCCTGCGACGTTCCCGTGTCGAGCATCACCAGCCCATCGCCCGTGTCCAGCGTGTTCACGCTTGCGATGCCCTTGTAGTAGAGCAGCCCGGGGGCAAGCTCCTCGGCCTCCGGGAACCGGGTGTGGACAGGGTGAAACTCCGTCGTGTCCGCCTCCCCATTCCAAAGCCGTTCGACGAGATCCAGGAACTTCGATGCCATGGCCAGCGCTCCGCGGAGGTTGTTAGGCGCGGAGTATGGTGCGAACGCCTCGGCCTGTCGATTCAGCCGGCCGGCGCGGGCTTCATGTCGAAGCGGGGTGGCACCATCGCCGCCACTGTTTCCCGCTCGATTGGCCGGATGTGCCCATCCTCCAGCCAGAGCACGCGGTCGGCGAACTGGCTGGAGCGGAAGTCGTGCGTGACCATCAGGATCGGCACCGCGAGATCGCGGCTGACCGCCCTCAGAAGCTGCGTCAGTTCGATCGCCCGTTCGTGGTCGAGGTTCGCCGTCGGTTCATCGGCCAGGATCAGTTCGCCACCGCTGGCGAAGGCCCGCGCTACCGCCACGCGCTGCTGTTCGCCGCCGCTCAGACGTTTCGGGAGCTGGTCGGCGCGGTGGGCCATCCCCAGCATCTCCAGGATGCCCCGCGCCCGCTCCCTCGCGTGGTGCCCGCGGTAGCCCTTCAGTTCGAGCATGTACTGCACGTTTTCCAGGGCCGTCAGCGCAGCCAGGAGGTTGTAGCTCTGAAAGATGAAGCCGATCTTCTCCCGGCGGATGCGCGCCAGCTCACGCTCGGGCTTGTCCTGAATCTCCTCGTCGGCGACTACGACGGTCCCGGAGGTCGGCCGCTGGAG
The DNA here is from genome assembly GCA_031390305.1 of Thermoflexaceae bacterium. Taxonomy (GTDB): domain Bacteria; phylum Chloroflexota; class Dehalococcoidia; order Tepidiformales; family Tepidiformaceae; genus JANMTH01. The sequence goes on along the minus strand of JANMTH010000593.1, from coordinate 458 downwards.
CGCCCCGGCGATCGTCAGCAGCGTCGTCTTTCCGGAACCCGAGGGCCCGAGGAGCGCCACCACCTCGCGGTCACCGAGCTCGAAGTCGATGCCATCGAGCGCCCGCACCGTCCGCTCGCCGAGCGTGAACTCCTTCGTCACATTGGTCATCTTGAGCTTTGTCATGTTGTCACGCCTTGAAGATACTCATCGCGTCGACCCGAATGACGCGTTGCATGGGGATAACGCCCGCGAGCAGGCTCATGATGGCGGCCGCCGCCAGAACAAGCGCGAGGTCGGAGATCCAGAATTCTGTCGTCACCTGCGGGATAGTCATCTCGGCCAGCCAGCCGGTGAGGAACGCGAGCCCGACGCCAACGACGAAGCCAGCCCCGCCGCAGGCGATGCTCTGTTCGAAGACGACCCGGAGGAGGCCCGATGCTGGCACGCCGAACGCCTTCATGATGCCGAACTCCCGC
>JANMTH010000541.1:0-3763 GCA_031390305.1 Thermoflexaceae bacterium | reverse complement strand
GAGACCGCCACCTCGGATTCTGCGGGTAAGGATCAGGGAAAGATTTCGGAACCGCCCGCCGTTGGAACAAATCCGCTGGCAATTCCGTTATAACACGTAACGACGGAACCCTGTTCTCTCGGGCGGCCACCTCGTTGGCTGTAGGGCGAGCAGGCCAAGGGGACATACCATGCGCCGAAAGTCCGGGATCCTGATCATCTTCGCCGCCGTGATCGCCGTGGTTGGAGGGGCCGTGACGCCCGCCGCCGGCGACGGCACCATCGACCAGCTGCTCACCGCAAACCCGGCCTGCAACGCGACGAACTTCGTCGGAAGCGTGAGCGGCGGACCCGCTATCTCCCGGCGACAGGAATTCGTGCCGGATGAGCCGGGCCTCCTCGCGGTCGACCTCTGCTTGAACTTCTCTAGTCTGGCCAGCGTGACGATCAACATCCGTTCCGGGACGGCCGCCGCGCCCGGCCCGATCCTCGCCACGCGGACGCGATCGTCTGTTGTCAACGGCTTCCAGTGGTTCCACTTCGACCTGCCCGACCTCGAACAGGTCGCCGTCGGGCAGAAGTACGTCATCGAAGTGCCCGGCCTCGCGAACAACGTTGAATGGCGTGCCAAGTGTGGCGAGATGGCCGGGTCCTGCCTGGTAGTCGACCCCGATGCCTACCCGCCGGGCGTATCAACACGGACGGGGGGCGCCGACTTCGGCTTCCGCACGCTCTCGGCGCCGGTCCTCATTCCGCCCACCGGCACTTCCGATCAGGAGCTGATTGGTGACCCGGATTGTGGGCCGACGGTCTTCCGTCACATCGCCGCTGGAGCGGGGAACGCCCGCCAGGAGTTCACGCCCCAGGTGGATGGCCTGCTGGCGGTCGATCTCTGCCTGAACGTCCTCAACCCCGGCACGGCCGTGAACGTCTCTATCCGCCGGGGCACGATCGCCACGCCCGGCACGCTCGTACAGTCCGAGAGCAGAACGACGAGCGCGGCCGGTTACCAGTGGTTCCGGGTGACGTTCGATCCGGTGGTCGCGACGAACCCAAATACGAAGTACATCATCGAGGCGCCGCCGGGTGGGGCGAACTACCAGTGGCGTGGCAAGTGCGGAGCTGTCGCCGGGGCCTGTACGACGCTCGACATCAACACCTACCTCGGTGGGGTGTCGGATCAGCCGGGAGGCGCGGACCTCTCCTTCCGGACGATCGCGGGCACGCCGGTTGGCGCGCCCACGGGGACCGCGGACCAGAAGCTGACGGGCGACCCGGTCTGTAGCGAGGACAACTTCCAGGGCACGGCGACGGCGGCGACGCCGCATCAACAGGAGTTCACGCCTTCCGCGGGCACCCGCGGCCTCGACGCCGTCGATCTCTGCGTCAACGTCATCACGCCGGGGACGGTCATCCAGTTGAAGATCCGAAGCGGAACGGTGGCCGCTCCTGGGCCGGTGATCGTGACACTGACGCGAACAGCGAACAACGCAGGCTTCCAGTTCCTGCGGTTCGACCTGACCAACGTGCTGCCGATGCGCGGGGGGACGGCGCTGCTCCTGGAGGTGCAGCAATCGGCCGGCTTCGAATGGCGCGGCACCTGCACCTCGGCGGCTGGCGCCTGTGACGGACCCGACGCGGATAGCTATCCCGGTGGGATCTCGAACAAGGCATCGATCCGGGACTTCGGCTTCCGCACGATCGCGGGAACACCGGAGATGCGCTTCCTGCCCTTGATCGTCCGCGACGGGTTCTAGTACGAGCGTGGGAAAGTGGGGCCCTCACCCCCGGCCCCCTCTCCCGACTCCTGCGTCGCGGGCGAGGGGGAGCTTGCGACTGTGAACGTGACGCACGAAGCCAAATTGGCGCGGCAACAGCACCTCGGCGGCTGGCGCATGTGACGGACCCGAGCCGGATAGCTATCCCGGTGGGGTCTCGAATAAGGCATCGATCCGGGACTTCGGCTTCCGCACGATCGCGGGAACACCGGAGACGCGCTTCCTGCCCTTGATCGTCCGCGACGGGTTCTAGTACGAGCCTGGGAGTGAGGCCCTCACCCCCCAACCCCCTCTCCCGACTCCTGCGTCGCGGGCGAGGGGGAGCTTACGACTGGAACGTGACCCACGAAGCCGAATTGGCGCGGCGTAAAGCCGGTGGGGCGACCGGCGGCCGTCGCGGCTTCCGCGCTACTTCGCCGCAGTCGCCGCGCGAAGCTCGGCCTGGCGCGTCGCGAAGGTGATGACGCCGTGCTCGAGGAAGTCCGCAATCACGGCCGCCAGCTGCCCTGGCGCCTCGTAGGGAATGCCGTGGCCCACCCGGCTGAAGACGTGGAGGGTGGCGTTCCCCAACCGCTGGAAGTCCGCCAGGTTCGATGGCAGGAGCCCGTCTACAGCGCCCGCGACCATCAGCGTCGGCGTCGTGATCTGGGCGAGCCGCGCTCCTGCCCGGAAGCCTTGCATCGAACGCCACGAATCGACGAAGTGGCCGCGCGAGACCGCGAGCGTCCGGTCTACCGCCCGGCCGAGGTACTCCGGGTTCGGCTGGCCACCGGTGATGATTCGCTGGCGGAGCATCGCCTCCCGCTCCTTCGCTTCCCACTGGCGGAGCGACGCCTCGAAGCCGGCTTCCGGGCCCTGAACGCCGTCGGCCGGGACCGGCGCGACGAGCACCAGCTTCTCCAACCGGCCCGCCTGCGTGAGCCCGAGCTGGAAGCCAACGCCACCGCCCATGCTCAGCCCGATGTAGGTGAAGCGGCCGATACCGAGGTGGTCGGCGAGCGCGATCACGTCGGCGGCGTACTGCTCGATCGTGTTCGGCCCGGCCGCCGCGTTGCTCTCGCCCGCGCCCCGGCAATCGAGGGCAACGCAGCGGTAGCGGCTGTTCAAGGCCGGGATGACGCCCTCCCAGCAGTCGTGGGAACTCGTGTAGCCGTGCTGGAAGATGAGCGCCTCGCCCACGCCGGAATCTTCGTAGAAGAGGTCCGCGCCGTTGATCGATGCGTAGGACATGATGTTCCTCGTGTGGGTGCTGGGTGCTGAGTGCTGAGGGGCGTCGTTCAGCGCTCGTCGATAAGGCGGTTGAGCATCTGGTTGCGCGCCGCCGCCCCTTCGGCGATCCGCATGCGTTCCTTCATCGCCGGGCTTTCTGGATCGGGCATGGCGCCGCGGGAATCGCGCAGGCCGCCGTCAATGAGGACGTACGAGCCGGTCATGAAGGCGCCATCTGGCCCGGCCATGAAGGCGATGAGCCCGGCGATATCGGCCGGCCGGCCAGCGCGCCCCACTGGCGTGCGTTCCTCCAGGGCGGTCCGGATCGGCCCGCCTTCATCCCCCGCCAGGCCGTGGGCGAGCGGCGTATCGATGACGCCGGGGCCGATAGCGTTGACCGTGATTCCGTACGGCCCGAGCTCCTGTCCCCAGCCGCGGACCATGATCCGCACGCCCGCCTTGGTCGCCGAGTACGACCAGATGCCGGGGCCGGTATTCTCGGCCGCCAACGACGAGATACAGACGATCCGGCCGCCGTTACCGAGCCGCACCATCTCCCGGGCGGCCGCCTGGACGGTGAGGAAGACGCCCGTGAGGTTGACGTCCACCTGGTCCTGCCAGTCTTTGAGCGTGAGATCGAGGATCGAAGCGCCGCGGCCGATACCAGCGTTGGCGACGGCGATATCGAGCCGCCCGAAACGCTGAACGCACTCCGCGACGCCCGCCTGGACCTGCGCCTGGGAGGCGACGTTGACCTTCACGATCTGGGCCTCGCGGCCGAATTCGCGGACACGGCTG
>JANMTH010000517.1:0-2829 GCA_031390305.1 Thermoflexaceae bacterium | reverse complement strand
GCGGGCTTCAGGTTAGGGGCCGTGGCCAGAGCCGCCGGGAGGGCGCCTTCGTAGGTGAGTACTGTCGGGCTCCCTGCCGTGGCGGCCGGCGTGCTCCCGCGGTCCACCGGGGAACCGTCCGCCGTCGTCGAATCGCCAGTGGCGGCCATCACGAGGAATCCGAGGGCCCCGCCCAGAGAGCCGAGAGCGAGAATGAACCAGGGCCACCAACGGTTCCGTCGTCCCCATCCGCGGCTGCTCACGTGGCCATCGTCTGCCCATCGAGAAGCGGAGTCAACGCAGAAGGCCGCCCCCGAGGGCGGCCTTCTGTACTGAGTCTGAACGAGGAGGCTGGTGGTTACGGAGCTGCGGGCGCTTCGTCCTTCACGGCCGTGGGGACGCGCTGCATCTTCAGCATCGCGTCGAGCGTGAACCCGAGGTCGCCGAATTCGCAAAGCGAACTGCAGTAGGTCATCTTCAGCGTGCTGGGAGACTTCCGCCAGTCGTAGCGGAGGCTGCAGCGCGCGCAGAGCTTGATGTTGTTGAGGCTAATGCCCGTTGCACCGGGACCGAGCGGCGTTTCCATGGTTGTTCCCCACCTCCCAGAGTGATCTTCACCACCCCTCATTCAAGAGAACGTAATTCAACCTTAGAAGGTTGCCGTTTCTCGCGCCAGCGGCCCGCATGAACTCTGTGTAACGGCCCGGTTCAGGCCGCCAGCGGGAGCTGCTTCGGGACGACCGGGTCGATGCTGCGTTCGAAGCGCAGAAGAGCCTCGATCGTGAAGCCGAGGTCGGCCTTTTCGCAAAGCGCACCGCAGTAGGTCATCTTCAGCGAACCGCTCGGCGAGCGCCGCCAGTCGTAGCGCAATCCGCAGTGGGTGCAGCTCTTGATGTGGTCGATAAGGACGACGGCGGCGGCTTCCATGATGGTCTCTCCTCGCCCGGTTCTGCCGGGGTCTGCCCAGAGGATGCGTTTCGCACCCTATCGTTACGACGGCTCTTTGCTGGACTGCGGTCTCCGTCGTTCGCCAGACGGATCCCCGCGGCTTCAGGCCGCCATGAGCATCCGCCACTCGGGCCGAACCTCGGTGAGCGGCCCGCGAAGCAGCGATTCGATCGTGAAGCCGAGGCCGCCCCGTTCGCAGAGCACACCGCAGTAGGTCATCTTCAGGGAGCTGCTGGAGGAGCGCCGCCAGTCGTAGGGGGTGTTGCAACGGTCGCAGGTGCGCATGTGTTCGCCGTACATCGTTTTCTCCAGGAGCGGCCCGATCGCGGAAGCCGGTCTGCCTGATGTTCGGCAACATGACCGGGGATCCGCACTACGGGTCTGCCCCTATCTCCATCTCGAATGGTATGGAGGTGGAGGTAACGGCGGAGTTCGGTGGGATCGCGAAACGTGAGCTGGCGCACCACATTGGTGCGCCAGCTTACGTACGAGGCTGATTGGCGCCTCCACAGTCAGCTGCTCAGGGCGACTTCCCGCATTCTGCGCATCGCTAGCGCCCGCCGTTGCATCGCTTCCGGGAGGTGAGAGATGTCCTCCTCGGCGACGGCGAAACCGTAGGCACGATAGGTCTCGATCTCGTCGTCCGTCAGCTCCTTCATGTACTCCTTCCGTTTGAAGGCCGCCTCCACGTACGGAGCCAGTTCCTCAGCCTTCTTCGCCTGGCGCTCGGCTTCGTTCGCTTTGAACTCCGGCATCACTTCGCCCGCGAAGAGTTCGAGCGCCTCGCAGATGTGCTCGTGGCGGTTCTTCCCGCCCTGCTGGATGAAGACGGTTTGGTCGACACCGGAATCGGCGAACTTGCGGAGGTGCTCCCGCTGCTGGGTTGGCGTTCCGATGCCCCCGGCCCCTCCGCCCATCATCTCCGTGCCCAGCTTGTCGCGGACGGCGACGTACTTCTTCCAGATGTCCGTCCGGCCCGGCTTGTGCTCGCCAAACGCATAGTGGTGGCCGAGGGCGAACTGGAAGAAACGGAAGCCGTCCATCCCCCGCGCGATCGCCTCCTGCTCATCCGGGTGTACGGAGAAGCTGGTGACCATCGCCACGTTCGGGTTCACGGCGTGGCCGATCGGCACACATTCCCGCTTGAACGTCTCGTAGTAGTCGTCCACCCAGTGTTTCGCCTCCGCCGGGTCGATGAAGGCGAAGGTGAGGGCGCCGATCCCGAGTTGGGCGGCGAGGTGGATCGTCTCGCGGTTGGAACAGGCCACCCAGATCGGCGGGTGAGGTTTCTGCACCGGCTTCGGCACGACGTTCCGTGTGGGCATCGAAAAGTACTTGCCCTGGAACCCGGGATAGGGGTCCATCGCCATCATGTTGGCGACCTGCTCGACGGTTTCGCGCCACATCTCCCGCCGTTCCGTGGGTTCGACATTGAAGCCTTCTAGCTCCGCGCGCGAGGCCGATTCGCCCGTACCCCAATCGACCCGGCCGTTGGAGACGAGGTCGAGCGTGGCGATCCGTTCGGCGATCCGGGCCGGGGCGTTGTACCCCGGCGGCATCAGGACGATGCCGTGGCCCAGCCGGATGTTCTTCGTTCTCTGGCTGGCCGCCGCCAGGAAGACCTCCGGCGCTGAAGAGTGGGAATACTCCTCGAGGAAGTGGTGCTCCACTTCCCAGGCGTGGTCGATGCCGAGCTTGTCCGCGAGTTCCACCTGGGAGAGCGCGTCCTGGAAGAGTTTGAGCTCCTGCCCCTCGTCCCAGGGGCGGGGAAGCTGGTGTTCGTAGAAGATGCCGAATTTCATGGCCGATGAACCTCCGTTGAGAGCGACTGCCAGCGGCACTCTAGCAGAACGCTTAGCCCGGCACGAACGACCGGCGGAAGGCGAGAACGGAACGGAGACG
>JANMTH010000479.1:0-1668 GCA_031390305.1 Thermoflexaceae bacterium | reverse complement strand
AGAGGCTGAGAGACCCGAACGAGCATAGATGGGCGCGACTGGCCTGTGGCCGGGATGAGCGCGCGGGCGCGGATATCGGCGCTTCCGGACCACTCCCAGGGGCTTATCGCGGTGGCGGCGGCGGCGATGCTCTGGAGCACGGGGGGACTGTTCATCAAGTGGGTCTCGCTCGACGCCCTGGGGGTGACGCTGTGGCGGTCGCTGTTCGCGGGCGTGACGATGATGGCGATCACGCGGACGGGGTTGCCGCGGTTGCGCTGCGGTTGGCTGACGTGGGCGCTGGCGATCAGCTATGCCGTGAACCTGCTGCTCTTCGTCGCGGCGACGAAGCTGACGACGGCGGCGAACGCTATCTTCCTTCAGTACACGGCGCCGCTCTACGTGTTGCTGCTGGTGCGCTTCGTGGTGAACGAACGGCCGACGCGGGTGGACCTGGCCTGTTCGCTGATCGCTTTCGGCGGGATGGGACTGTTCTTCGTCGGACGGTTCGAAGGTGAGAGCATGACGGGCAACGTGCTGGGGGCCTGTTCGGGAGTGGCCTTCGCCGTGTTCCTGACGCTGCTGCGGTGGCCAGGGATGAGCCGGGCGACGCGGCCCCAGGCGGTGACGCTGGGCAACGCGCTGCTCGTGGTTGGGCTGGCGCCGGCGATCCTGCTGCGCGGCGATGGCGAAATGCTGACGCCAGGAGCGCGGGACCTGGCCGGACTGCTGGTCCTCGGGGTGGCCCAGATCGGGGTGGCGTACGCGCTCTTCGGGTGGGGGATCATTCGCGTTCAGGCCCTGGAGGCGTCGCTGCTGGCGATGCTGGAGCCGGTGTTCAATCCGGTCTGGGTGTTCGCGTTCCTGGGCGAACGGCCGGGCTGGTGGGCGGTGGCCGGTGGGGCGGTGATCGTGGCGGCTGTGGCGACGCGTACGATCGTAGCGGAGCGGCGGCGGGGGATGGGCCCTTCCCATGCGCCTGTCTGAGGGCGAGAATCGGGGGATGGCGCTCGTACTCTTCGATGTGGACGCTCGCGGGGTGGCGACGATTACGCTGAACCGGCCGGAGCGGCTGAACGCCATCAACATGGAGATGCGGGATCTGCTGTGGGAGTACCTGGAGGCCTGCCGCGACATGCCGGAGGTCCGCGTGATCGTCTTCCGAGGCGAAGGGCGGGCTTTTTCGGCGGGGGCGGATATCTCTGAGTTCGGAACGGCGCCTTCGCTGATCGAGGCGCGGCGGGCGCGACAGGAGCGGGACCTCTGGGGCTTGCTGCTCGGCCACCGCTGCCTGACGGTAGCGCGGATGCACGGCTTCTGCTTCGGGGCCGGACTCGAGCTGCCGCTCTGCTGCGACCGGCGAATCGCGGCGGAGGGGGCGACGTTCGCTCTGCCCGAGGTGACGCTGGGGTACATTCCGAGCGCGGGCGGGACGCAGACGCTACCGCGGACGGTGCCGGCAGGGGTGGCGGCCCACCTCATCCTTTCGGGTGAACCGATCGGGAGCGGGGCGGCGCTGCGGTGGGGGCTGGTGGACGCCGTGGTACGGGCGGAGGAGTTGGACGGCGCGATCGAGGCGTTGGCTGGAGAGATGCTGGTGGCGCCGGGGGAGCACAGGCGGCGGCCGGGGGTAGGGGGGAGACGCTAAGGTCCGAGGTCCGAGGTCCGAAGGGGCGAGGGGCGAGGGGC
>JANMTH010000472.1:0-3542 GCA_031390305.1 Thermoflexaceae bacterium | reverse complement strand
AGCTTGGTCTGGAACTCACCGCTAGCGGCGAACGAATCGATACTGACACCCAGAACCTGGGCGTTGGCCCTGACGAACGCATCGGTGTGCGTTCGGAAGGCCGTCATCTCGTTCGTTCAGCCACCGGTGAAAGCCAGCGGGTAGAACGCCAGCACGATGTGCTTCCCGGGGAACGATTCCAGCGTGATCTGGGCACGGTCCTTATCGAGAAGCGTGAAGGATGGGGCGGGTTGTCCAACTTCAAGGGCCATGGGCCAAAGCGTAGCCGGAGCAGGCGCGAGACGATAGCGCTGGCCGGCCGCGCGGCTTCGACGCTCACCAAGACGCGAAGTCACGCCAGGTGACCGCCAGGCGACGCAACAGGCACAACTGCAACACCGCTGTTGCGTCCTACCGAGCGACGGAGACCCGGCCGTAACGTCCGGCGGCATACGCTCGCCGCACCACTCGGACGACAGGTACGCTAGATGTACAGAATGCGCCCACTTTCGATCGAACTCGATGCGCCCTTAGTCTCCTATGCTCGATGTACGACCGGAGCCGGCCACCACTGGCGCATCGATGAAGCGCGGGGCCCGACGAGCCTAGGGGCGTGCAAGGCGTGCGGCGCCATTCGGGAGTTCAAGAACTGGATCCCGGAGGCGGACTACATGACGCAGACCGAACACGAACTCGCCGCCGCCGTGCCGTCCCATGCCGTGGCACAGACAGCATAGCGTTCGGTCGCTCCGGTCATAGCTGCTTCGGCTGCACCTCGGCGTGAGATGAACCGCAGCGGTTGGCTCGGTACCGTTCGCCGGGACGTTTTCCCGGTGCCCGAGGGTGTATCGACGGGCGAGAGTGACAGGGGCGGGACCGCGTCTTATGCTCTTCGGCGTGGCGAATGAACCGGTCGTCCTGGCCGTCGATGACGAATTAGGGATCCTCCGGCTGATCAAGCTTGAGCTCACGGCGCAGGGCTTCCGCGTGCTTACGGCCTCCAACGGTAAGGACGCGATGGAACTGGCGGAATCCATCCGCCCCGATATCGTGCTCTTGGACGTCGTGATGCCGGAGATGACCGGACACGAGCTGTTGAAAGCGCTACGAGAACGGTGGCCCGTCCCGGTGATCCTGGTGACGGCGAAAGATCGCGAAATCGACAAGGTGCGCGGCCTGGAGCTGGGCGCCGACGACTACATCGTGAAGCCGTTCGGGGCGGACGAAATGGGCGCCCGGATACGGGCCGTGCTCCGGCGGACGGCGGGAATCGCGGCGGATCACGTGGTCAGGGCCGGAGATCTGAAGGTCGATCTCAGCCGTCGCCTCGTGTTCAGGGGCGAAGAGCAGATCGCGGTCACGCGAACGGAATGGCAACTCCTTCAGCACCTGGCCGCGAACGCTGGGAAGGTGATCCTCAGCGGGGAGCTCCTGAGCAAGGTCTGGGGGTTGGAATATCGGGACGACCTGCAGTACCTCCGCGTCTGGGTGAGCCGGCTCCGCCAGAAGCTCGAACTGGAGCCCGCTGAACCGAAGATCATCAAGACGCTGCCCGGGATCGGCTACATGTTCCAGGCGTCCGTCGAGGAGTAACACGCGGCATTCGCGGGCTCTCCCGGAGCACCGGCGCTGCGGCGCCGACCTGCGCCAGCCGGATTCCTGGGCACGAAACAGCGGCGCGCTATGAGCGCGCCGCTTCTTCGCCGTGGACCTGAGTCGCCGCGTTAGCCGTGTGAGTCGGAGTGGCGGCCCCAGGGTGAGAAACTCATCATGAAGAGCAGCGACATGACGAGGCCGATTGCGCCGACGATCATGAGGATCACACCGACGGTATCGAATGCGACGTTCTCGACGCTCGTGGTGAGCGCGAAGCGCATGATGGCGCCCGCAGCGATGAGTATGAGGCTGATTCCGAGTGCTGGCATAGTGATTCTTCCTTTTCCTTCGGGATAACCTGACAATACGAGCGGTTTCATCTCTACCGCATCAACGGCAGGGCTTAGGCCGTTGCAACGGTATGTCGTTTGTCAGCGAACCTATCCATTACTTGGCCGATCCAATCGTCAACACTTGCGATGACTCTGCAACGGGCCCGGAGAGATGGGTGATCCCTCTGTAATGGGGGCGGCGACACGATAGCTTAAGCACACAGACCAGGAGGCCAAGAAATGGTAGCAGTCCTTTCAGCATCATCACTCGCAAGTGACTCCGTGAAGAACCTCGAAGGCGAGGACCTGGGCAAGGTCGAAGAACTCATGATCGACCTGAAGAGCGGGCGCGTTGCCTACGCCGTCGTCTCGTTCGGGGGCGGCTTCATGAAGAGCAGCAAGTTCTTCGCCATCCCCTGGGCTTCGCTTTCAGTGGACCAGGCGGACAAGAAGATCATCCTGAACGTACCGAAGGAGACGCTGGAAACGGCGGAAGGGTTCGACAAGGACCACTGGCCAGATATGGCCGATCCGGCGTTCGAGAAGCGGACTTACGGCCACTACGGCGTCGAATCCATCTAGGCCGAGCGACTGGCCGGGATTGGCCAGGCTCGCACGAATCCGCGGGGCTGCGGCCGGAGAACCGGCTGCGGCTCTCGCAGACTTCCGGGATCGGGCACATGATCCCGAACCTCCCGACGCATGGAGATAGCCAATGACCACAGCCAAAAGCGCCGCTCAAACAACCGGAAACGGCTGGAACCCTTCCACCCTCAGAGAGGAAGACGCGCGCGCAGAAGAGAATCTCGACCAGGTGATCGAAGACTCCTTCCCTGCCAGCGACCCGCCGTCGTACACCCCGACAACGAGCCTCGGAGCGCCGAAGGGCACTGTCGAGGATCCGCCACAGGGCATCACACGCCGCGAGACGGCGACACGGCTGGCCCCCAGGATCGGCCTTGCCACGGTGGCCGCGGCGGCCGTCATCGCGCCCGTTCTCTGGCGCCGGCACACGCGGTCCATCGGCGCGGAACGTTCCACCAACGAATAAAACGGACGCGACGCCTGCGGCGCACGCGCCGACAAAGAAAGGAACTAACCCATGGGAATCCTTGCACTCATCATCTTCGGCCTCATCGCTGGCGCCTTGGCGCAGTTCCTGTTGCCGGGGGGCGACCCCGGTGGCAGCGGCCTGAAGGGGATCGTGATCACGATCGGGATCGGCATCCTCGGGGCCTTCATCGGCGGATTCATCGGCAGCGCTCTCGGCCTCGGCGCGGTGACCGGCTTCAACTTCGGAAGCTTCGCGCTTGCCGTCCTGGGAGCGATCCTCGCGCTCGTCGCGTGGCGGGCGGTATCACGGGGCAGCCGCAGCACGGCGTAGCCTTCTAAGCGCCAGCTCATCAACGAAGAGGCCCTCCAATGGAGGGCCTCTTCGTTGTGTGTCCAGCGGCCCCTGGCGCGGTGCGTTGGGCGTTGCGAGGGTTCTGTAAGGCGAGCCCGCCCCTCTGTGTGACGCCTGAAACGCCTCTTCGCGGACAATCAACCTACCGGCGCCACTACAAATCTTCCCGCGCCGGCAGAGGAGACAACCACCATGGCAAACAACGAAACCAATGACAAGCTGAAGGGCAA
>JANMTH010000446.1:0-5863 GCA_031390305.1 Thermoflexaceae bacterium | reverse complement strand
CGGGTTCGGTGCTTCGCGTCGCCGCGATCTCCGTAGTCCTGGCAGCGGTGGCCGCGCTCCTGCCGGCCAGACAACTCGCCGGCCTCGAACCGGTGACGGCAATGCGACGAGGACAGGGATGAGCAAGACAGGGCTACAGGTGGACCACGTTACGAAGCGGTTCGGCTCGGGAGACACCGAGGTCGTGGCTGTGAAAGACGTGACCCTCAGCGTCCCCCCGGGTGAGGTCGTTCTTATCATGGGTCCATCGGGGTCGGGGAAGTCGACCCTTCTGATGATGCTCGGGGCGTTGCTCAAACCAAGTGAGGGGACAATCAGCGTCGATGGCCTCGTTGTCAGCGGGCTTTCTGAACGCAAGCTGCCGGAGGTTCGCCTGCGGCACTTCGGCTTCATTTTCCAGGACTTCAACTTGCTTTCGGCGCTCAACGTCCAGGACAACGTCGCCATCGCCGCGGAATTGACGGGTCTCAGCCGCCGCGAGGCGCGCAAGAGGGCGACGACGTTACTGACGGACCTCGGGCTCGGTCATCGCCTGCGCTTCTCGACCGACAAGCTTTCAGGCGGTGAGAAGCAACGCGTCGCAATCGCCCGATCTCTCGTGAACGGCCCCGGACTGATCCTTGCCGACGAGCCCACCGCGAACCTGGACTCCAGCCACGGCCGCGAGACGATGCGGCTCCTGCGTGACATCGCCAGGGGCGGCGGCCGAAGTGTCGTCATCGTCTCCCACGATGCTCGCGTCAAGGAGATCGCTGATCGCGTCCTCTGGCTCGAGGACGGCCAGTTCCAGGACGTCGTGGAGATGGCGACGGACCCCGTCTGCGGGATGGCCGTCGAGCGGGAACGCGCAGTGACGGCCGTTCGCGAGGGCGAGACGTACTACTTCTGTGCCCGGGGCTGCCGCGACGAGTTTCTCGCGGCCTGAGCGTTATCCGCCCCGGCCGCGTGGAAGCCTCCCGGTTCGCGGCATTTCCCGGCCGGACACGCAACAACGACGGTGTAGTAGTTTACTTGGCAGCACGCGCACCGGGAGTAAGGAAGGTGACACTTCTGAGCCTCTCTTGAGCGTCATTCAACTCTGGCGACGGTGCACTCGTCACCAGGAAAGCGCTCCATGAACCGATTCCACAACTGGTACTGCCAATCCAGCCTCTGGCGGCGAACGCTCCAGGGCTCCATTCTCCCCTGGGCGTTGGGGAGCGCCGCACTCGGCGATGAGCTCCTGGAGATTGGCCCGGGGCCGGGTCTCACGACCGATGTCCTCAGGCACCGTGTACCCAGGTTGACCGCGATCGAATACGACGCCCGCCTGGCCGAAAGGCTCCGCGCCCGGCTGCCCGGACCGGTCGTGACGGTCGTGACCGGCGATGCCACGGCGATGCCGTTCGAGGCGGATCGATTCAGCGCGGTTGTCTCCTTCACGATGCTCCACCACGTGCCTTCAACCGCCGCCCAGGACGCGCTGTTGCGAGAGGCTTTCCGGGTACTCCGGCCGGGCGCCTTTTTTCTCGGGTCCGATAGCCGCGCGAGCCTCATCTTCCGAGCAGCGCATCTCTTCGACACGATGGTGCTGGTGGATCCGCGCGGATTTCGACTCAGACTTGAGGCCGCCGGCTTCGAGGGCGTGGAGGTGGAGAGCCGTAGGAGCGCTTTTCGCTTTCTGGGCCGCAAGCCGGCTACCGGTAGCTGACACAGGCGAATGCGGCCGAAGCATCGCGCGGTGGCGGATACGGTTCACGCGGGAAGCGGCCGACGGTCATCCCACTCTTGCCGGCGCATCGCCCTCAGGCGGCCGATCCTGCCCGAATGAACCGGCGAAGTGGACTCGATCCAGGAGTTCGCGCCGCGTGATCAGCCCCACCATTCGCCCGTCCGCAAGAACGGGCACCTGGTTGAGCCGGCGTTCGCCGAGCAGTTGCAGGACGTCGAGTGCCGGAGTGTTCGCGGCTACGGTCACGACCTTCTCGCGCGGTGTCATGATCCGTTGGGCCGGCGTGGCCGGCCAGTCGGCGCGAGGAAGGCGCTGAATGTCGGTCACCGTGAGAATGCCCATGACTGCGCCGCCGTTGGCGACCATGACGGCGCGCTCGCCCTTCTCCAGCACGTAACGATCGACCACCTCCTGGACGGGCACGCCCGGCGTAACGCTCGGGAAGTCGGTGTGCATCAGGTGCTCGGCGCGGAGCGGGCGGAGAATGGTGTCGAGCTGCAGCTGAGACGACTCGGCCCGCGCGGCCGCGAGCAAGAACCAGCCAATGAAGCCGAACCAGATCCCGTTGAACAGGAACCCGTTCAGGATGAACACGAAGCCCACCCCCATCAGCCCGTAGGCAACAATCTCGCCAACGCCTGTCGCGATATTGGTGGCCCGGCGGAAGCTATGGGTTCGGCTCCAGAGGATGGAGCGGAGCACCCGGCCACCGTCGAGGGGGAAGCCCGGCAAGAGGTTGAAGATGCCAAGGAGCAGGTTGACCGCCGCCAGGTAGCCGAGGATACCCTCGGCCTTCTCGTTCAAAGCGCCAACCGTGACGGCCAACACTCCGGTGATGGCCGCGATGATCAGGCTCGTCGCCGGCCCCGCCGCCGCGATCGCGAACTCCGCACGGGCGGTATCCGGTTGCCGTTCCAGGTGGGAGACCCCTCCGAAGATGAAGAGCGTGATGCGTGGCACCGGTAAACCGCGCCGGATTGCGACGAACGCATGTGCGAGTTCATGAATGAGAACGGTGGCGAACAGCAGCACGGCCGCAGACACCCCGGCGACCCAGTAAGCGGCCGTACTCCAGTTATCGTACTGGTGAGGGAAGACCCCATCGGCAAGGGTCCAAGAGACCAGCCCAAGGACGATCAGCCACGAGAAGTGGATCTCGATATCGATCCCGCTGAGACGGGCGACGCGAATGGTCGTTTTCGGCATTGTGTTATCCGCGCCCCGCCCGCTGGCCGGCTGCGCCGCGCGGGCGCCATTTCACGGATTCGGCAGGTGGGTGCTTCGTCAACATGACCTCCTCTTGGCGTCGCTCGACCGCCTACTACAGCCTAGCGTAAGCATCCGCCGGACCGCAGAGCCAACCGGCCGTAGGCGCCGGCCCCTCCTGCCCCTTTTGTTGCGCTTCGGCTCCCAGATGCATGAGCGGGGATTCGGCCGGACGGCGATCACCGGCAGCTACATCAGCAGCTGGCCCGTGCAGACTGACGCCGCGAGCGTAACCGCATGTGCGGCCACGGCGGGCACGGCTACCGCCGCCGTCAGCGCGGCGAACGCTCGAGTGGGCCGTCCCGGGAGCGGCAACGCGGGGTCAACCAGGCGCATCAGCCTGAACTCGACATCCGCGCTGGTGAGGCCCACGGCGAGCGGATTGGAAGGCGCCGCGGATGCTGCCACGATCGCCTCGAAGAGGGCGAGACGGCTCGCTCCGCCACGAACGGCGTACTCGTCCGCCGCGCATTCGCTGCGAAGCGCCTCTTGGTCCACCAGACGCCTGACCCATGGAACAAAAGCGAGTGCCTGTCCAACAGCCTGAAGGAGGAGCCGCCAGAAGACATCGCGGCGCCGCCGGTGCGCCGCCTCATGCAAGAGCGCGGCCCGCAACTCACGCTCGCCGAGGGCGCGTTCGGCGCCGGCCGTCACGAACGTTACAGGCCGAAAGATCCCCGCCGTAAACACCGAGATCGTATCAGCCGGGAGAATTCGATAGCGAAGTGCTCCTTCGCGAACGGGCAGGCTGTTCCGCGTCAACGTTCGAACGTAGGCCATTCCCCGGATCCCGCGGCCAATGGCAAGTGCGAAACCTGCCGCGGGGAGAATGGACACGAGCGCTAGCGCGAGGAAGCCGAGGGTCATCGGGTGCGTAAGCTCCAGCGAGAGGCGCGCGAACCCGGCCGCGGAAAGGTGGCTCAGGGCCGGATGAAGCGCCGCCACCGGGGCGACCAGGAGGGTCGTGGCCAGGATGGCGAGCGCAAGACGGCTTCCCTGGCTCACGCGTCTGGCCCCTCGAGTTGGCGCCGGAGCATGGCCAAGAAGTCTGGGTCTAGCCGGTTTGCTTCGGCCAGGAACGCCGAGAGACCGGCGTTACCGAGGCCCACCATGGCGCTCGCCAAGACTTCTCCTCGCCGCTCGGCGAACTGCTCGCGAGAGAGTGCCGCCGTATAGGCGTGAGCCTTGCCCTTGTCCTGGCGAGTAAGCAGGCCTTTCCGGTAGAGACGCTGGAGCACCGTCAGGATGGTCGTATAGGCCAGGTTTCTCGGCTTCCCCACCCGCTGGAACACCTCCGGGGTGGAAAGCTCTCCCGTGTCCCACAACGTCGCCAGCACGCGCGCCTCCAGTTCACCCAGCGAGAGAGACGGCGCCGACGAGTCGATCTGGTCGATCATGCCGCTATCGTAAAGCATCGGCCGCCTCAGGGACGGGCCGTTCGGTCCCGGAAAAGTAGCCATCCTGCCATGCCAACACGGGTCCACCCGTTGGCATACTGGAAGCGTAGTACGACATTAAGTAGTATCTACTCCAAAGGAGTGAACGCGTGACCACACCTATTCGCGCAACGATCGCCGCCCTGCTGCTTGCTGTGGCAGGTCTCGGTGTGGCCCTCGGTATCGTGCTCGCCACCGATGAGGACGGCGATGACGGTGGCCACACGATGGGCCAGGGCCAGGGCATCCCGGGGATGATGTCCGCCATCGCGGACATGGACTCGGACGCCATGCTCGCGCACATGAAGGAGGTCCTGGGTGACGACGGCTACCAGCGGATGCGGCAGCACTTCCAGGATCACCGTTCAGGCGGGCCGATGACCGGCATGACGGATGTCGATCAGATGATGCACGCCATGATGGACGGCATGATGGCGGAGATGCCGGCCGACGCCAATAACGTCATGCCGCGCTCCGGCCACGCAGACATGCCGACAGTCACCGGGACGCCGACTCAGACTCGATAGGAAAGGCAAGGGGACCGCTATGTGGGCAGCCAATGAAGGTATGGGATGGTGGATGGTGTTCGGCGGTGTGTTCTGGATGCTTCTCATCGTCGCGTTGATCTACGCGTTCTCGGGTGCGTTCGACGGCGGGCCGAGGGATGGGGCCGCGAGCCGCGAAACGCCGCTCGAGATCGCGAAACGGCGCCTCGCGGCTGGCGAAATCTCGCACGACGAGTACGAACGACTCCGCGAGACCCTTCACCGGTAGGGACGTGGATGTCCGTCGCCAATTCGCCAGCGGGAAGGAAGCACTACGAATGTTCGAACCAGACGGAAGGATCGCCAGACCGCCGAGGCCGTTCGCATTGCTGATCGCCGTTCTGCTCGTCGGTTTCTTCGGGCTGACGGGCACGCTGATCTGGGCCGCGTCCTCAGGGGGCTCCGGCGGATTCATGGGGGGCGGCCGCCCTCCGCGGGGCCGCGCCACGCCCCGGCAGAGCCGGTTTTCACGCCCACTCGCTCGAAACCGGCGGACTACCGTACGCTGATCGACGCGCCTCGATAGCTCAGTTGGTAGAGCGAGCGATTCGTAATCGCTAGGTCAGGAGTTCGACTCTCCTTCGAGGCCCCAACCCCTTTCCCGGGGCCTCCTTTGGGCCTACGACCGTGGCGACGGCATCGCATCCGAGGACAGACGGGGATTGGAGAGATCAGTGTCCGAAGGGGAACTATGGCGACCGCTGAGCGCGAGAAGCGACTCCGAGGCGACGGCGGCATACGACGTGCTGCACGAAGGCGTGCCGGTGTGGCTTCGGGGCCCTCTCGTGAAAGTCGCAATGGATTTCGTCAGTGAGATTGGCACGGAGGGCGTGCGGAAGTACTTGGCGGCTCGCGCAAGTGCTGCTCTGCGTCGGTCCTGGGACTTCTCTCACCTCCCGACCCTG
>JANMTH010000444.1:0-1658 GCA_031390305.1 Thermoflexaceae bacterium | reverse complement strand
CCTTGCTCGCGTTGCTCGCGCTGGCGCCGGGCGGTGCGGGCAACGCCTACCGCGGCCTGCTTGCCTCCGAAGCCACCCAGGCGACCGTCAGCAGCGACTTCCTTCTCTACCACGATGACCTGGCGGTGCCCAACGACCCGTACTACTTCTCGGATTTTATCGAGATGGCCGGCCGGGCAGGCTTACAGTTCGCCTGCGAAGCCGACCTGCACGACATGTCCATCGCCAGCATGCCCCCCGAGCTGGCGGCCATTCTCGGCCAGATGGGGCAGCAAGATCTCCTGCTCAAGGAGCAGTACCTCGACTTCGTCACTTGCCGCCGCTTCCGCCAGACGCTCCTCTGTCACGCGGGCGCGCAGCTCGACCGCGCCGTCGATGCGAAGCGTGTCGAACAGTTCCTCTTCACGACGATGGCGCGCCCGGCCGAGACGGAAGCAGGCCTGGAGGGCGAAACGTTCCGCCACCCGAACGGGAGCGTCCTGCGCACAACCGACACGCCTACCCTCGCGGCCATGCACGCCCTCGCCGGCGCTTCCCCGGGACGAATGTCTTTCGACGCCCTCGCCGAAGCGGCCAGCGTTGCGGACGATGCGGTGCGCCGGGCACAGCTCGCTGAAGCGCTCTTCCAGGCGATGTCTGCGGGCGTGATCTCGTTCAGCCTGTTCCAACCGCGCTGGGCGCTCGAGCCGGGCGACCAGCCGGTTGTCAGCCCCTGGGCCCGCCTCCGCGCCGAGAGCGGCCGCGTGGTCACGCTCGACCACCAAACGATCGAATTGGATGAGGCGGACCGCGCACTCCTGCCGCTCCTGGATGGGACGCGCACCATCGCCCGTATCGCCGAACTCCTCCATCGGGAGGAAGACGCGGTGCTCGACTCAGTTCGCGTGCTGGGGCGTCTCGGGCTCTGCCTCGCGTGAGGGGCCCCCGGCGAGTCGATACTGCGGGTCCCGGCTGGAGGATGTCCGGCTCTCCGCCGTCAGGCAGACGACGCGGCGCGGCCGCAGGTCCATTTCAGATGGCGCCGCTCTAGGCGCTTCCGGAGCGGAGCGCGTAGAGGCCCGCGACGCTCCCTCATATGCATTGGACCCACCGTGCGGCGGAGGAGCGTTTGCCCAGCTATTCGGAAAGGCTGGAGCGTGGTTCCGGAAGAGGATTGCTCGCACCCCTGCTGGGACCTTTTTCGGCTACGGGGCTCCCGTGACGATGTTTATCGTGCGGGACGTGCAAGGAAAGTCTGGCTGCGCGATCGGTTTCCTCGCCGACTACGGCTACATAGACGGTGCATACCTGTCGGGCACGAGCGGCCAGCTTCTTGGCCTGGCCCATGAAAGCGGTCATGCGTGCGATCTCCTTCATGCCGGCTCGGGCGGCACCTTGATGGAACCTAACCCGGGCCCTCGCACACGCGAGCTTGGGCGATTGCAACGGGCCATCTTCCGTACCAGCCCACACGTGACGTACTTCTAGCGTGGTGGTGAATCCGAACCACAATCCAGGCCCCCGCTCCGCAACTTCCTCGCCCTCGATCCTGACCTCCTTCTTCGCATGTGCCCGCCCGCCGGCCCGCGTCGGGACGGGCCGCTCGCCGGCGGCTAAGCTTTGGCGTGTTTCCTGACTGTGGGTATTGACGCGCCCCAGCTGACATCCGAAGATCGCGA
>JANMTH010000439.1:0-1982 GCA_031390305.1 Thermoflexaceae bacterium | reverse complement strand
CCTCGAAGATCTGCAAATGCCCGACTACCGCACTTATGGCGTCGAAGTGACGAGCCCCGGCGCCACGGACGCCGAATCGACCCGCGAGATGGGTAAATTCCTCCGCGATGTCATGCAGCTCAACGTGGCGAATAAAAACTTCCGCTTGTTCAGCCCGGACGAGAACAACTCGAACCGCTGGCAGGACGTGCTGGAAGTGACGAACCGGGCGTGGATGGCCGAGCGATATGACACCGACGACAAGCTCGCCCCTGACGGGCGCGTGATGGAGATGCTCTCCGAACACCAGTGCCAGGGCTGGCTGGAAGGCTACCTGCTCACCGGCCGGCACGGATTTTTCTCGTGCTACGAGGCGTTCATCCACATTATCGACTCCATGTTCAATCAGCACGCGAAGTGGCTCAAGGTGTGCGGCCATATCCCGTGGCGGCGGCCGATTGCGTCGCTCAACTACCTGCTGTCCTCCCACGTCTGGCGACAGGACCACAACGGTTTCTCGCACCAGGATCCGGGGTTTCTCGACCACGTCGTCAACAAGAAAGCCGAGGTCATCCGCGTCTACCTGCCGCCTGACGCGAACACCTTGCTGAGCGTCACCGACCACTGTTTGCGGAGTCGCAACTTCGTCAACGTGGTTGTGGCCGGAAAACAGTCGGCACCGCAGTGGCTGTCGATGGACGAGGCGGTAGAGCACTGCGCCGCCGGGCTCGGTATCTGGGAATGGGCGTCGAACGACCATGGCGGCGAGCCCGATGTGGTCATGGCGTGTTGCGGGGACGTGCCGACGCTGGAGATTCTCGCGGCCGTCGACTTGATTCGGCAGCACTTGACGCAGGTGAAAGTGCGGGTCGTCAACGTCGTCAATCTAATGAAGCTGCAACCGCCGAAGGAACACCCGCACGGCCTGCCGGACGAGGATTTTGACGCCATATTCACCGCCGACCGGCAGATCCTCTTCGCGTTCCATGGATACCCGTCGCTGATCCACCAGCTCACCTACCGCCGGACCAACCACCGGAACCTGCACGTCCGCGGGTACAAGGAGGAGGGGACGACCACCACCCCGTTCGACATGGTGGTGATGAACGACATGGACCGTTTCCACCTGGTGTGCGACGTGATCGACCGGGTACCTGGGCTGGCCGCCCAGGCGACCGATGTCCGGCGGGCAATGGTGGAGAAGCGGGCCGAGCACAAGCGATACATCGCCCTGCACGGCCAGGATATGCCAGAGATCGACGGCTGGCGTTGGGGCGGTGGGACCGCCTCGGTCGGGCCGGCCGGCGACACCGTGGCCGACCACGGTTAACCGCAACCCCTGTAAACGCTCGTATTAGGTTTGATAAGAAATTGGAGATAAGCGTCCATGAAAAACAGTCAGAACGACGAGATTACCCGTCAAGCAACCGCTAAGCCAGCGCCTCAGGCGGCCGGCGTGCAGGCCTGGCACGTGCTCTCCGTCGAGGCGGTGAAGGACCAGTTGCAAACCGATTTGGCACGCGGTCTGGCCAGCGCCGAGGCGACTCGAAGACTCGCACAGTATGGTCCCAATATCTTAGCCCAGGCGCGCGGGCGCTCGACCCTGGCCATCTTTCTGGCGCAGTTTCGCAGCCTCATCGTGGCCTTGCTGGTCGCGGCCACGGTAATCGCTTTTGCTATGGGCGACCACATCGAGGCTGTCGCCATCCTGGTTGTTATCGTCATTAACGCCGGCATTGGCTTCTTGACGGAATGGAAGGCGGAACAAGCGTTGTCCGCCCTGCAAAAACAGGCGGTGCGGGTCGCCCATGTGATCCGGGAGGGTGCGGAGAGTGAGATTCCAGCGGCGGAGTTGGTGCCGGGCGATCTAGTCGTCCTTGCTGCTGGGACACGGGTGCCCGCCGACGGTCGCATCGTCGAGAGCGTACGTTTGCAAATTGAAGAGGCGGCGCTGACGGGTGAGTCGCACGCCGTGACCAAGACGTCCGAGCTGCTCGATGACA
>JANMTH010000425.1:0-1753 GCA_031390305.1 Thermoflexaceae bacterium | reverse complement strand
CAGGGTCTCGCGGCCGAAGTCCAGGATGACGGCGTGAGTGTGACCTGCATGTCGCCCTCCCAGGTCGTGGCCACCCCGGGCACCGTCCACCACCACCTCGTGGATGGGCTCGATGACCCGCGCGGCGAACCGACCGCCTACATGGCCCAGGCCACCCTCCTCCTCGCCACCGAGGCGCTCGAGAAGGTGACCGGCCGAGTCTGTTACAGCCAGGAGATCCTCCAGGAGTTCGGCTGGATCACGAACGGCAAGGGCACGGGAATCGACCGCAAGGGCTCGGGGTATAGCCTCATCTAGGCGAAAGCACGAGGCCAAAGGCCAAAGTGCACGGTTCGAAGCGAAAGGTGGCCGGGTTTGAGTGAACGATTTGTGGTAATTGATGAAGGGGCTCCTTCGGAGCTCATGGCCGACGTCCGCGGCGAATCGGTGATCGTTGCTCCGGACGAGCTCGCTCGCGCCCTTGGCTGGGAGCTGAAGCCGCAGGGGTTCTGCAAAGACGACCTCTGCTACCCGGCGCCGGCCGGCAACACCGTCGTCACGCCCGGCGGAATCGACCTGACGGCCTTCGCCGCCCTCATTGGCAAGCCGTTGGCTACGGACGCGGCCGCTGGCGCGGCGTACATGGGCGCCAGCGCCGCGACACGCGCCGCCCAACTCGCCTCCCTCCAGGCGCCCGATTTCACCCTCCCGGACCTCGAAGGCCGGAATCACTCACTTTCCGACTATCGTGGCCGCAAGGTCCTGCTCGCCGCCTACGGCTCGTGGTGAGGCTGCCGCGATGACCTGCCCGGGTGGCAGGCGCTGTATGAAGAGCTGAAGGACTTCGGCTTCACCGTCATCACCGTCGGCGTCGAAAAAGACCCGGAGGACGCTCGCCCGTTCATCGAAGTGGCGAACCCAACCCACCCGAGCCTGATCGACACCGGCCACGTCGTCGCCGACCTCTACAACTGGGTCAACGTGCCGACCGTGAACTGGATCGACGAGGAGGGCCGCCTCGTCCGCCCCAACGACGTCGCCTTCGGCAACGACGCCTGGAAGCACGTCACCGGCATCGGCGCGGAGAAGCACCTGAACGCCGTTCGCGCCTGGGTCAAGGGCGAAGCCCCCGCCTTCACCGCCTCCGAGGTCCGCGCCCGCCAGATCCTCCCGAGCGAGAGCGATCAGCTCGCCCGCGCCCACTTCGGCCTCGGCTGGTGGCTGCACCAGCAGGGCCGGGACGAAGCCGCCGCCCGCCAGTTCGAACGCGCCGGCGAACTCGCCCCGCACGACTTCATGATCCGGCGTGGCTCGATGCCGATTCGCGGGATCAGCTCGGCCGGCCCCGAATTCTTCGCGATGGTCGAAGACTGGCGTGCGAAAGGGAACGACTACTACCTGCCGCTGGCGGACTGAACCGTAGCCAGCGGGCTACAGGGTCCGTCTAGTCCCGGTGCAACTTAACTCGTGAGAAGGTTGGCCCGGCGGCGGCCCTCACCCCCTGGGTAGGGATTCTGCCTCTCCCGACTCCTGCGTCGCGGGCGGGGGGAGCTTTACGACTGTGAACCTGATCCACGAAGCCAAATTGGAGCGGCACTCGCCGAAGCGGTGTGGCGGCGGGAGGAGGCGAAACGTTCGGCACGTGAACGCCAGAGCGGCCGTTCCGCGTCGCCCCTCGACCGCGCATACTTGGGCCATGGCCTATGACCCGGCTGACCTTTCCGATCTTGAGATATCGCTCCTCGGCGTGATGTGCGTTGGCCTGCCGCCTTCA
>JANMTH010000362.1:0-3987 GCA_031390305.1 Thermoflexaceae bacterium | reverse complement strand
GCCGGCGCGCTCCGGGGGGGAACTTCGCCTCGCTTCGCCCCGCTCCTT
Organism: Thermoflexaceae bacterium; assembly: GCA_031390305.1. GTDB lineage: Bacteria > Chloroflexota > Dehalococcoidia > Tepidiformales > Tepidiformaceae > JANMTH01. The sequence continues at coordinate 3,939 of JANMTH010000362.1, read as the reverse complement.
CAACTTCGACACCTTCGACGCAGCCCGATCCGGTGACGTCTCGACCCTCGAAGTGCTCGGAAGGACACACTCGCGCCTCGTTACCTGGACCTCTTTCGAGACGCTCCGCGTGGGCCCCGACATCGCGGCGGCCTGGGAGCAGCCCGAGCCCGGCGTCTACGTCTTCGCGCTGCGGCCCACCGCGCGCTGGCACGACCGGCCGCCCTTAAACGGCCGAGCCGTGACGGCCGAGGACATCGCTGCCTCGCTCCGCCGTTCGATCGCCCTGGCGGCGGATGTCCGCCTGCCCACCGTCCAGCGAGCCCCCGACCTGCTCGCGATCCGGAGTGTTCGGGCCACCGGCCCGGGCCTTGTCCGCATCGAAACCGACGCCGCGAACGTCTTTCTCCTCGAGACGCTGGCGGCGCGCTTCGCCTTCATCCAGGCCCCCGAAGCGGTCGATGCCTTCGCCGGCGTCTGGGACAAGGGCGACTCTTCGACCGTCGTTGGCTCAGGCCCGTTCACCTACGACGGACAGCGCCGGGACGGGGCCCTCGCCGTCACGGCCGCGCTCTCCGGCCACCATCGCCCGATGGTCGATTCCCTGGTGGTGGCTCCTCCCACCGACCCGGCAGGCTCGTTCGTCGCCGGGCGAACCGACGTGGCGTTCGTCCGCGACCGCCGGGATCTGACGGCGATTCGGGCGGCGAACATCGCGGGCGTGGCGGAGGCTCGCCGCCTGGAGGAGCAGCCGGTCGTCTCTTCGATGTTCGTCGGCGCTCCTCCCTGGAACAACCCGGCCCTGGGCCGCGCCCTCTCTTTCGCCCTGAACCGCGGATTGCTGGCGGAATCGCTCTTCGCTGGTCGCGCCCTGCCCGCGACCGCCGCGTCGCCCGCGCCGGGCGGGTTGGCGCCCACGGAGGCCGAGATGCTGGGGCTGGCGGGGTTCGGCGAACCAGCGGCCGATGCGCGCGAGGCCCGCGCCCTCTGGGAGGCGGCCGCTGGGCCCGCCCTCGGGACCGTGACGATCGACTTCCCGAGCGTCTTCGATCCGCTCTACTCCGCCAGCTCCGTCGTCACGGGGCGCCTGAACGAAGTCCTTGGCCAACAGTTCCGGCCAGCCGTGGAGACGTACACCACCATCTCTCGCAAGGCGCTCGAACATGCCTACGGTTCCGGCAGCCCGGCGTTCTGGTTCGGCTGGGGGCCAGCGTTCCTCGAGCCCGACCCTTCACGCTGGCTGATCGAGACGTACGGTTCGCGGTCACCGGGCGCGCGGGTCACGGGCCTTGCTTCAGTCGCCCTTGACGGTCTCCTCGGGAAGCTTGGCAAGGAACCGGACCGGGGCCGCCGCCAGCGAATGTTCCCGGAGATTCTCCGCGAAATCGACGCGCAGGGCGGGGCTGGACTGGTCCACTGGCTCGTCCAGCGTTCCGAGGCCTTCACCCGCCCCTACGTTCGCGGGTACGAAGCTTCGCCCTGGTGGACGCAGCATCTCGACGCCGGCATCGCGCTCGACACCCGCTCTCCGGCCTATGCCGCTCGCCCCTGAGACGCCGTCGGGTCGATAGCGCTATTGACGTGAGTATGAGGTGGCATATACTCCGCGCGAGAGTTCGCTCGTCCCTACACCGAACTGAGACGATACGAACAACGAGGAGGGATAGCATGTCTGAGGATTCCAACTACTGGCTTCGGATGCGAAGCAGCCGCGTCACGCGGCGGCGCTTCGTCGGCGGAGCAGCCGTCACCGGCGTAGGCGCCGCCGCCCTCGGCCTCGTAGGCTGTGGCGACGATGACGACGCCGACCCGCCGGCGACCACGGCCGGCGCCACCACCGCCGCCGCCACAACGGCCGCGGCCAGCGCGACGACAGCCGCCCCGGCCGTCCAGAAGGGTGGCGTCTTCCGGGCGACCAGCGCGAACAACACCTGGGACACCTTCGACGCCGACCGCAGCCGCTTCACGCCGGTCGCCGTCCTCATCGGCTGGACGAACCAGGGCATCGTTCAGTGGAAGAACTACGCCAAGGCTGAACTCGAAGGCGGCTTCGCTTCGAAGTGGGAGCAGCCCGACCCGACAACCACCGTCTTCACCCTTCGCGACAACATGTTCTGGCACAACAAGCCGCCGGTGAACGGCCGCGCTGCCACCGCCAATGACATGGCCCAGTTCATCACGCGCAACAAGGAGAGCAAGAAGCTCGACGGCACGGCGGATACCAACTTCTACCGCGCCACCGCCTACGCGAACGTCGCCTCCGTGAGCGTGACCGACGCCAAGACCGTCACCGTCAAATTCACGAAGCCCGACCCCTTCTTCCTGAACACGCTCGCCGCCTCCTATGCCAAGGTTGCCGCCCCAGAAGCGATCAAGCAGTTCGAAGGCGACTACAGCCAGCTCAAGGCCGAGCACGTGATCGGTACCGGCGGCTTCGTCCTCAAGGACTTTGCCGCCGAAGGCAAGTCCAAGTGGGAACGCCACGACAAGTTCCACGGCAGCACGAACTTCGACGGGATCGAGTGGTTCCCGCTCTTCACCGACCAGACGGCCCAGCAGGTCGCCTTCGAAAACAAGCAGCTCGACTACTTCGTCCCCACCCAGGTGAAGGTCCTTGATGACCTGAACAGCCGCCTGAAGGGGAAGATCACCCATACGAAGTCGTTTCAGGCGAACCCACAGGCCGGCACCTACGCCGCTGGCACGCCTCCCTGGAACGACCCCAAGAAGATCGGCGCGATCTTCATGGCCCTCGACCGCCGGGCCTACATCACCTCGCTCCTCCAGGGACAGGCGACCATCTCCGGCAACATCGTGCCGGCCCAGGCCGCCTTCGCAATCACCGAAAAAGAACTGATCACCTTCCCCGGCTACAAGGAAGATCGCGCAGCCGAGGAGAAGGAAGCGAGGGCGATGTGGGAAGCCGGTGGCGGACCCGCCCTCGGCGACATCACGGTCGATATCCCGGACATCTGGGAAGGCCTCTACTCCGGCGGCGCGGCACTGATCACGACGCAGCTGAAGAAGGTCCTCGGCAACAACTTCGTCGCCAAGATCGAGAACTACACGACGATCTCGACGAAGGTGACGAAGGCCCAGTACGGGAACGGCAACAACAACATCTGGTACGGTTGGATCTCCGATGTCCAGGACCCCGAGCCGACGGCCGCCCTCCATCGCTCCTTCAACTCCGCCTCGCCGCAATGGAAGCAGTTCGAGGTGAAGAGCGACAAGATCGACACGCTCACCAACCAGGCCATCGCCGAATTCGATCAGAAGAAGCGGATCGAACTCACCAAGGAGATCAATCGCGAGCTGCTGAAGAACTGGGGCGCGGGCATCCCCTACACCCTCGTTGGCATCAGCAACACCCTGACGTGGAACTACCTCAAGTTCAATGAGATTCCCGCGTTCATCGCCGCCCACCAGTACGCCACCCAGTGGTATATGGACCAGAAGGACCCGACCTGGTCGGGCCGGACCAGCTAACGCGGGCCGATGGTCAACAAATCGAGAAGGGGACCGCTTGCGGTCCCCTTCCCCATTGCCGATACACTGCACGGTATGGCAAAACGCTGGACCCTGTTCGGCCCGCTCACGAGCGCCCTCGTTGGAGCGGCGCTCTTCGCTGGCGCGCCGTTCGGCGCCGCTGGCGCACCCGCGCCGCCCGACGGGTTCGGCGAACAGCTCCGCTACCTCGGCCGCGACACCGCCACCGGCATGCCCGCCTCCGTCGATGATCGTTTCATCGCCGAAGTTGAGCGCGGCGTCGAGCGCTACGGCAAGGACGAACAGGAAGCTGTCCCGCCGCCACCGGTCGCGGGCGCGGACATCGCCCGCCTCAGGGTACCCGTGCTCGGCGTCGATGCCCGCGTCGGGCGATACGGCGTCGATAGCTTCGGCCGCCTCGATGTCCCCCAGGACACCTCGACGGTCGGATGGAACCCGGCCTGGGCGGCC
>JANMTH010000358.1:0-7111 GCA_031390305.1 Thermoflexaceae bacterium | reverse complement strand
CTTACGCTTGCGGTTATGGATGAATCGACGGACGCAGTGATGGGGCTGGCGGCCTACCGGCTGAACGACCATGGGGTGGAGGTGGCGCCGGAGACGGCGGAGGAGTGGCTGGGCTGGGTGGCGGCCAGCAGGACGCGTAATTGGTGCGAAGCTGATCCGCTGCTCGACTGGCTGAACCTCTATGGGGACGCGGCGGGTTTCGAGCGGGACCCGGAGCCGGACCCGAGGACGGACTTCCGGGCGTTCATCTTCCGCCAGGGTCACGCCTTCGAGGCGGCGGTCATCGCGCATCTGGAGCGCCGTGAAGCGGTCCGCGGGATGAACGGGAGCCCGGAGTGGATGCGTTCGGCGGCGGCTTGCGAGGAGACCTTCGCGGCGATGGAGCGAGGCGAGGCGATCATCCACCAGGGGCTGTTGCGCAACCCGGAGAACCGCACCTACGGGGCGCCAGACCTGCTAATCCGGAGCGACGTCCTTCGGCGGCTCTTCCCGGACTCGCTCACCGAGGATGAGGCGCGGGAGGGTGCGCCGGGGCTGGGGAGGCAGGCCTGGCACTACCGGGTAGTGGATGTGAAGTTCACGAACCTGAAGTTCGACCGCCGCTGGCTGGCGGGGTCGAAGCATCTCGCTTACATGGTGCAAACGGCGATCTACAACGAGGCGCTTGGGCGGATTCAGGGGTACGAACCGCCGCAGGCGTACCTGCTCGGCCGGGGCTGGAGCAAGGGGAAGAACGAGAGCGGAAGCACGAGTTCGATGGACCGCCTGGCGGCGGTTCCGGGCGACCATGTCGTGGGAGACAGGACGGTACGGGAACACGCGGGAGAGGCGGTCGCCTGGGTTCGGCGGCTGCGCCTGGAGGGCGAGTCCTGGGATCCAGGGAAGCGGCCCTGTCCCGAGGAGCTCCTGCCGAACCCGAAGAGCACGGGGAACCAGCCGTGGCACGGGGCTGTCGTGGGCCTCGCGCGGGAGCTGGAGGACGTGACGCTGGCCTGGCAGGTCGGGCTACCGGGCCGGGCGCAGGCGAAGGCGGCGGGAATCGAACGCTGGACCGACCCTCGCTTTTGCGGGGCGGCCGTCGGGCTCAAGGGCCATCGCGCCGACGTGTTGGACCGTGCTCTGTCGATCAACCGCGATCCGCGCGGTCCGAGCGTCTCGCCTCGGCGGATTCGGGCGGCCGTCGAGGAGTGGGGCGAGGCTCGCGGTGTCGAGTTCTTCGTGGATTTCGAAACCGTGAGCAGTCTCGCGGACGACTTCGCGCGGATGCCGGAACAGAACGGCCAGCCGCTGATCTTCATGATCGGTTGCGGCCACATCGAGGACGGCGCGTGGCGGTTCAGTTGCTTCGTCGCCGAGGGGCTCAGCGTGGAGAGCGAGGCCACTATCGTCGAGGCGTGGCTGGCACACATGGAAGCGGTGCGAAGGCGGCTGGCGCCGGAGGTCGAGCGGCCGCTCGTCTTCCACAGGTCGCCCGCGGAGACGGCCGTGTTCAGCGGCCTGAGTTCGGCGCGAACGCGGAATCCGGGGCGCCAGGCTTCGTGGCTGGAGCCCAACTGGTTCGACTTCCTCGCCCGCGTGATGAGGAAGGAGCCGGTCATCGTCCGTGGGCCGATGGGGTTCGGGCTGAAGACGGTGGCACGGTCGTTGAGGGAGCGCGGGCTGATCGAGACGGCCTGGGGCGATAGCGTGACGGATGGGCTCGGCGCCATGGTGGCGGCGTGGTGGTGTGCGGAGGAGGCGGCGCGGGTTGGCTGCACGCTCGCGGAACTCGACCTGATGGCCGACGTGCGGGCGTACAACGAGGTGGATTGCCGGGTGATGATGGAGGCGATCGCGTATCTCCGAGGGCGCGCTGGCGTGGCCGCTTGAGCACATTCGTTCGGATTGGCTAGAATGGGCGAGGCATAGGTGATACTGGCTGAGGCCCTGATCCCAGGAGGGCGTGGGGCGGAAGGAAGGGCGGCGGCTGAACAGGTGGAAGAAGCATTGATCAGCGGACTTTCGACTCGCCAGCTTGCCCGCTACTTCTCGCGGAGCACGTTTGCGAACGGCGAGCGGTACTACCGGCAGCGGCGCGTTCTTTCGGTGGCGTGGGAATCGGCGCCCGACGGCGATGGTCGTGGCACGCTCCTCGGGAAGGTCCGTGGGAGCGAGTATGTGCCGTACGTCGTCGAGGTGGATCTGGAGCAGCTCGCGGACGGTTCGCTGGCGATCGAAGGCGCCTGTACCTGTCCGGCCGGCCTCAACTGCAAGCATGTGGCGGCGACGTTAATCGCCGCCAGCGCGGAAGGCCCGAAACGGCAGCTGGGTGCCGCGCAACTCAGTGTCTACGCGGCGGCGGCCGCGCGGGACACGCTTTCACCGGCCCTTACGTCCTGGATCGAGGAACTGGCGCGTCTTGAGGACGGCGATGACGAGGGATACCCGGCGGACGTAAAGCAACGGCTGATCTATCTGCTGGCGGTGGAACGGCGGCCCCGGGGCCCAGCGCAGCTCGTCGTTTCGACGGTTTCGACGCGGGTTCTGAAGAACGGGGAGTTCTCGTTTACCTCGCAGTGGTACAACCCGGCCTCGGCCCTTCAGCCGATGTCTGCCAGCTTCCTGCGTCCCTCGGACCGTTCGATCTTGCGCAGAGTGGCGCTGGCTTCGTGGCGGACGGCGTACATTGGCGGGCGCGGTGGCAGCGTACTGGGCGGGGAGGATGGAGTCTCCGTCCTCCAGGCGATCGTGGCGACGGGGCGGGCGCGGTGGAACGCGATCGAGGGCTCGCTGGTGACGGTGGGCGCGCCACGAACGGCGCGGCTGGGCTGGGCCCTGGGCGACGACGCGGCCCTCCACGTGGAGGTAGAGATCGAGGGCGAAGGACCGGCTCAAGCGCTTTCGCTCGCGCCACCGTGGTACGCCGACGAGCAGTCTGGCGTTATCGGCCCATTGGAGACGGGCCTGAGCCCACGGGTGGCGGCCGGGCTCCTTGCGGCGCCGGCCGTGCCGGGAGAGCAGGCTACGCTCCTGCGCCAGGCGATCGACAGACGGCTGCCGGCGCTGACCTCGTTCGGCCCGCCTGAACTGGGGCCGGCGCGGGAGGTGGGCGGCCCACCGACACCACGGCTGACCCTCACGGCTATCGATCGCTACCAGCCGTACGGCTGGCATGCCGGCGCGCCGACAACGGTCTCGATCGCGCGGCTCTCGTTTCTCTACGCCGGCGCGGAGATCAGCGAGCACGACGACCGGGCTCGCCCGACGACTGTGCGGGACGGATCGGTCGTCGGGGTGGTGCGCAACCGGCGGATGGAGCGGCAGGCGAGGAATCTCCTGACGCGCATGGGATTCGCCCGGCTTTCGCGCTTCAGGCCGCAGGTGATGGCGCCGGGACAGCGTGATGACTTCTCGCTGGCCGAGGATCCCGACGGCAGCCCGTGGTTGGAGATGCTCCACCGCGGGCTGCCGGCCCTGCGGGAGGCTGGCTGGGAGGTCGTCATAGACCCGGCCTTCCCCATGCGGGTGGTCCACCCGGACGGACCGATCGAGGCGAATCTGCGGGAAGGGAGCGGAATCGACTGGCTCGAACTCGACCTTGGCGTGCTTATCGACGGCGAGCGGTTCGAATTGACGCCGACGCTGGTGGGGATGATCTCCGACCCGCACTTCGACCCGGAGCTGCTGAGCGAGGCCCCCGGCGAGGATGAAACGATCTTCCTCTCGCTGGCCGAAGGGCGAACGCTGGCGATGCCCGCCTTGCGAATCTGGAACATCGTGCGGGCGCTGTACGAACTGTTCGCCGCGGGCATGTTCGGGGCGAAGGATACGGCCGTGCGCTTCTCGCCGTTCGACGCGGCGGCGCTGGCGGGGACGGAAGCGGCGACGGCCGAGGGCGTCGTCTGGCACGGCGGTGAGCGCCTGCGCCAGCTTGGTGAGCTGTTGCGTTCGGCGGACGGGATCCCGCGGGTCGAAGTCCCGGCGTCGTTCCGGGCCGACCTTCGCCCCTATCAGGCGCGCGGCGTCGATTGGCTCCAGTTCCTCAGGGCGGCGGGGTTGGGGGCGGTGTTGGCCGATGACATGGGTTTGGGGAAGACGGTGCAGACGCTCGCGCACCTGCTCATCGAGAAGGAGAGTGGGCGGTTGAATCGGCCAGCGCTCATCGTTTCGCCGACGAGCGTGGTCCCGAACTGGCGCCAGGAAGCGGCGCGCTTTGCCCCGGACCTGAAGGTCCTCGTCCTCCAGGGGCCGGCCAGGCAGGGGCGGTTCAGCGAGATCGCCGCGCACGATATCGTGATCACGACCTATCCGCTGTTGGCACGGGACCGCGCGGTGCTGCTGGCCCACGAGTGGCACGTCGTTGTGCTCGATGAGGCGCAGGCGATTAAGAACCCGGACGCGATCGCGGCGCGGATGGCACGAGAGCTGAAGGCGGACCAGCGGCTCTGCCTGACGGGAACACCGGTCGAGAACCACCTCGGCGAACTCTGGTCGCTCTTTTCGTTCCTTTCGCCGGGCTTCCTCGGAGACCGTGTGCACTTTAACCGGGCGTGGCGGCGGCCGATCGAGGTCGATGGGAATGATGAGCGGCGGCGGCAGCTGGCGCGTCGGGTGCGGCCGTTCCTCCTGCGCCGGACGAAGTCGGAGGTGGCGGCGGAGTTGCCACCGAAAACGGAGATCGTCGAGCACGTGGAGATGGAGCAGGCGCAACGCGACGTGTATGAGACGGTCCGCCTGGCGATGCACGAACGGGTGCGGGAAGCGATCGCCGCTCAGGGGTTGGCGCGCAGCCAGATCGTCGTCCTCGATGCGCTGCTGAAGATGCGCCAGGCGTGTTGCGACCCGCGGCTCTTGAAGCTGGAGACGGCGAAGGCGATGCGCGCCCGTTCAGCGAAGTTCGACCGGCTGATGGAGATGCTGCCGGAACTCCTGGAGGAGGGGCGGCACGTCCTCCTCTTCTCCCAGTTCACCTCCATGTTGGCCTTGATCGAGGTGGCCCTGAAGGAAGCGGGTATTCGTTACACGCTGCTGACGGGAGATACGCGCGACCGGGAGACGCCGGTGAACGTCTTCCAATCGGGCGAGGTCCCGTTGTTCTTGATCAGCCTCAAAGCGGGAGGGGTGGGGCTGAACCTGACGGCGGCCGACACGGTGATCCACTACGACCCGTGGTGGAACCCGGCGGTGGAAGACCAGGCGACGGATCGCGCGCACCGAATCGGCCAGGAGAAGCCGGTCTTCGTGTACCGGCTGGTCACGCTCTCATCGATCGAGGAGAAGATGGAGGGGCTGAAGGCGCGCAAGCGGGACCTGGCAGCCGGGATCTTCGATCCGGACTCGGGAGCGACGCTGGAGTTATCGGAGGCGGATGTGGAGGCGTTGTTCGCGCCGGCGTAGCGCGTCCGGGCGGGGCCGCGCCGCTCCGGGCGCACACGCGTGGTTGGGGCGGTTGAGCTATGCTCCGGGCCATCTTCCTCGTGAGGCGCGTTGATGAGTGAGCGATTCGAGATCGCGTTCCTGGGAACCGGGAGCCCGCTGCCGAGCGCGGACCGCTGCGGCGCGGGGAACGTCGTCGTGGCCGGGGAAACGAACGTCCTGGTGGATTGCGGTTGGGGCGCGGCGCGGCGGCTTATCCCTTCGGGCGTGCGGCCGAACACGATCGATGTCGCCCTGTTTACGCACATGCACACGGACCACATGACCGATGTGCCGGACTTCCTCTTCCAGCGTTGGACGCAGGGGGCGACCGTGCCACTCCGGGTCTTTGGGCCGGAGGGAACGCAGGAGATGATCGACGGGTTCCTGATGGCCTTGCGGCGGGATATCGGGTTCCGGCTGGCCCACCACGGCGACAAGCTGCACCCGGACGGGATCAGGGTCGAGGTGACCGAGGTGCCAGCCTCGAAGGCGCCCGAGCGGTTCCTGGAGCTTGGCGGGTTGCGGCTCGAAGCTTTCGAGGTCGACCACTTCCCGGTGGTGCCGGCCTTTGGCTATCGCGCGACCTTCGACGGGCGTAGCGCCGTGCTTTCTGGCGACACGTCGTTCTGCGAGACGCTGGCGGCGGCCTCGGCGGGGGCCGACATGCTGGTCTGCGAGGCGATGAACGCGGGGATGATGACGGACCTGATCGCGATGTTGAAGGCGGCCGGCCGGGAGCGGGAAGCCGGGCTGATGTCGGACGTGCCTTCGTACCACATCAACACGACGGAGATAGCGCGGCTGGCGAAGGAAGCGGGTGTCGGCGAGGTCGTCCTTTCCCACATCATCCCTTCGATCCCGAACGACAGCGAACGGGAGACCGCGTTCATGGCCGGGATGGCGGAGGTGTACGGCGGGCCTATCCGGGTGGCGCGCGACATGCAGCGGATCCCGGTGACGAAGCGCGCCGGGTAAGCGGCGGGCGAACGGGCCGTCCCAGCGCAACCAGGTGAAGGAGAGTCCGGAAATGTCCGAAAGTGTCCAGATGTTCGTCGATTCGCTGCGAAACCGCGTCCGCGCGATGAATACGCTGTGGGAGCGGGCAGTGAGCGACCTGACCATCGAACAGATGAACCACCACGAGCGGGCGGGTGTGCTGCCAATGGCGTTCAGCTTCAGCCACTACGTTCGCGCGCAGGACCAGTCGATCAGCGGCCCGTTCCTGCGCCAGCCGACGGTCTGGGTGGGCGGTGGCTGGGCGGCGAAGGTTGGCGTGAACGTGGATGCGCTGGGGCGCGAGGAGAGCGTGGCGGAGATGGAGCACCTGCGCTTCGGCGACCTGGAGGCGTGGAAGGCGTACCAGGCCGAGGTGATTGGCCGGACGTCGGGTGTGCTCGATTCGCTGACGGTGGAGGTGCTCAGCGAAGTGCTGATGCCGAAGCTGCCGCCGAACATGCGGAACATCTTCTGCGCGTTGGTGACGGGGCCGGATGGACCGCTGCGGAAGCTGGAGGTGCTGGAGTGCTTCATCTACCAGCACGGGTTGCGGCACATGGGGGAGGTAGAGCACGGGCGGGCTCTGGTGGGCCTGGCGGGGATGACGAGCTAGGCCTTGGGCCGGGGGGCCGGCGAGGGTGGATGGGGCGGCCGGGCGTTGCCAACAAGGCGAACGACCTTCGGGGGTTATGCGCCCCCGGTGGGGCGCGGCTACGGG
>JANMTH010000548.1:0-2580 GCA_031390305.1 Thermoflexaceae bacterium | reverse complement strand
GGTGGAAGAAGGCGGCGTGGAGATCACGTTCTTCGGCGAACGCTGCCGGGTACCGGGCGGTGCGGCGCGGCTCGCCCTGCGCACCGGCGCGGCCCTGGTGCCGATGGCCTTCCAGCGGGTACGGTCGAATCGCCCGGAGGTCACGTTGCTCGCGGATTTTACGATCGAGGTCAAGTCGACAGGCGATGAGACGGCGGACATCCAGCGGATCACAGAGAACGTCTTCCAGGCCTACGAACGAATCATTCTCCGGTACCCGGAGCAGTGGTACATGTTTCGGGAGATGTGGCCGTGATCGGTAGAGCTGCTCTGATGCGCATGACGGCGCCGGTGCTCGGCCGGTTCCCATGGTTTTCCTACCCGGTGGCTACGTTCGCCGGGTGGCTCGCCTGGAATACGCGGCCGGCCCGGCGGCGCATTCTTGTCCTGAATATGCTCCCTCTCTGTGATGGTGACCGCGCCCGCGCTATCCGCGAGGCAAAGCAGTCGTTTCGCAACATCGCGCGCTATTGGGTGGACGTGATGACGATCCCGCACCGCGATATGGCGAACTTCGAGCGGAAGCATGTCACCCTGGTGGATGGGGAACGGTTGGCGGCGCTCGATCGGCCAGGGCCCGTCCTCCTCGTGAGCGCGCACATGGGCAGCCCCGAGCTTCCCCTGCAGGCCCTCACGGTCCGCGGGCGCCAGTTCACGGCACTCGTCGAGAACGTCCAGCCGCCCGCTTTCGGGAGCTACCTGCTGCGCTTGAGAATGGCGGCTGGCGGCCGCTTCCATGTCGCTGGCTTTGGCGGCGTCCGCGCCTGCATCGAAGCCTTGAAGGAGGGCAACGTGGTAGCGATGCTCGCCGACAGAGACCTGCGGGGCACGGGGATGTGCGCGGACGTGGCCGGCCGTCACGTCCGGCTGCCGCGCGGCCCGTGGGAGATTGCACGCCGAACCAACGCGACGATCATCCCCGTGTTCATAAGCCGGGACTGGCGCGACCGCTTCGTCGTCCGCGTCGAGGAGCCGTTCCAGGTCGCCTGCACGGGAGATGAGGAGCAGGACGTACGAACCGCGATCGACCGCTGGGCCGTGCTCCTCGACGCCCACCTCCGGCGTGAGCCTGGCCAGTGGACGGTGCTCGAGAACTTCTGGCGAGTGCACCGCTGTGGGTAAGGCGGACCTCCACCTCCACACACGCGTCTCCGATGGGCTCGCCTCGGTCGAGCAGCTCCTCGAGTACGTCGAACACGAGACGGACCTCGACGTGATCTCCGTCACCGACCACGAAGACGCGATGGGCGGGCAGCGGGCGCGAGAGCTGGCGGCACGCCACGGTTACCGCTTCGAAGTCGTCGTCGGCGCGGAGATCACGACCATCCAGGGCCACCTCCTCGCGCTCTGGATAGAGGAAGCGGCGAAGAGCTTCCGCTCGATCGAGGCGACGTTGGAGCGCATTCACGCCCAGGGAGGGCTGGCGATCGTGCCGCACCCGATGAGCTGGCTGACGCGGTCGATAAGCCGGCGCACGATTGACCGGATCGTGGCCGGCGAAGAGCCGGGCGTATTGTTCGACGGGCTGGAGCTCGCGAACCCCAGCCCGGCCGGGTTGCTCACCCGGCGGAAGGCCGCCGCGCTGAACCGCCGATGGCGGTTGGCGGCGACGGGCGGGAGCGATGCCCACCATCTGCTTCACACGGCGACCGGCTGGACCGAGTTCGAAGGCACGACAGCTGCCGCCCTGCGAAGCGCCATCGAGGCCCGGACGACGGTGCCCGCGATGAGCCGCTACCCGTCTCTCCGCGAGGTTGGCTACGGCAGGACTGCGCTGGGGCTGGTCTGGGGTTATGCTGCCACTCCCAGGAAGATGCTTCGGATCGCTCAGCACCCGAGGAGGTTGCTCTGATGCGGATCGCCCTCGTTTCACCGTACGACTGGTGCGTCAAAGGCGGCGTGAACAACCACGTCGAGCAGCTGGCGCGCTACTTCCGGACATGGGGCCATCACGTCACGATCTTCGCGCCCGCCTCGTGGCCCGATGCCGTAGCGGGGGAGTGCTACGTCTTCGGCAGGCCGATGACGCTGCCGGTTGGCGGAGCCAAGGCGCGCGTGAGCTTCTCCTGGATGTCGCCGAAAGCCAAGCGGCTCCTGGCGGACGGCGATTTCGACATCATGCACGCCCACGAACCGCTGATGCCGCTCGTTCCCTACCACCTCTTTCGCTATTCCAGGGCGGTGAAGGTCGGTACGTTCCATGCGGCGGCGCCGGACCGGGGCTTCCACTTCTACGGGGTTACGAAGTTCCTCGCGAAGATGAACTTCCGCCAGCTTGATGGCAAGATCGCGGTTTCGCCTTCGGCGGCGAAGCACATCTCGCGCTTCTACAACGGCTACTACAACATCATCCCGAATGGCATCGAATACAAGCACTTTTCGCGCCCGGCCGAGCCCATGCCGGAGTTCATGGATGGCAAAAAGAACATCCTCTTCATCGGCCGTCCGGAACCGCGCAAGGGGTTGCCGTACCTCCTCCGCGCCTACCTGAAGATTCGCGAACAGGAGCCGAACACGCGCCTGATCATCGTCGGTGCGGGT
>JANMTH010000280.1:0-1935 GCA_031390305.1 Thermoflexaceae bacterium | reverse complement strand
TGAGTACTCGTAGTCGTCCGTCCCCACCCCGCCGGCAGGCGCCAGGCCGGTGACTCCCCTCGCCCAGCGCACTGGGAGAGCAGAATCCCTACCCGGGGGTGAGGGCCCAACGCCCGCCAACGAACGCCCGCTTTTCTCCGGTGAGTCACTCCTATCCGTCCGTCCCCACTCCGCTCCTACTTGCCTCGTTGTACAGTAGCGATAGAATCCGCGTATCGCCGCCATCGATTGCGCTGATCGCGCAAACGCGGGCGGTAGATGCCGCGCCCCTTGGGGCGGAGGACGCGATGGCCCGCCTCCCGCACGAGGCCCTGAACCTGCTCACCCCCGCCGATGGCCGGCCACCCGTCTATCACGGCGGCCCCGCCGATGTGCCAACCGCCATCGAGCAGTTTAAAGGCGCCCTCCTCAACGTCGCCGAGACGGTGCCAGGCCGCATGCAGCTCCTCCAGCAGACCGCCCTCGCCCTCCTCTCGCGCCGCCACCAGCTCCTCGTCTCGCGCGCAGGCACCGGGAAATCGCTCTACGGCGATAGCGTCTTCAGCCAGTTCGAAGGCGTCACCTACAAGGCCCAATTCACCCAGGGCACGCGCGTAGAGACCGTCCTCGGCGGTATCGATCTGAAGATGTTCCACGAGGGCAAGCTCTGGCACAACACCGAACACTCCCTCGTCACCGCCGACTTCGCCTACCTCGACGAGTTTATGAACGCCAACGACCTCGTCCTCGAAGCGATCCTCGGCATCCTCAACGAGCGCCGGTTCGCCCAGGGCGAGCAGCAGGAGGACGCCCGCCTCCACACCGCCCTCGCCATGACCAATCACCTCAAATACTCCGCCATCTCCGAGCCGATTCTCGACCGCTTCATGTTCAAAGCCTCGATCGACCCGCACGGCGACACCCTCAACGACATGCTCATCGACCTCGCCTACGAAAAACACCACGGCAAGGCGATGCGCCCCGAACACCCGATCCCCCTCCCCGTCCTCCAGGAGCTCAGCGCCATCGTCGTCGGCGACCACCCCGAGCGCGTTATCGAGGCCTCCCACGACATCCTCTTCCTGAAGAACGAACTGATCGAGACCTGCTCGCGGTTGCTGGCCGAACGGACCGCGAGATCGCACACAACCGACGGTGGCCCACCAGCGGGCGAAATCTACATCAGCCCTCGGACCAAGGCCGCCTGCCGCGATGTCCTCAACGCCTCGGCCCTCCTTCACCATCGCGCTGGCGTGAACCGCGACGACCTTCACGCCCTCCGTTTCGTCCTCACCACCGTTCCCGGGAACGACCGGGCGGCCCCGAACGCCTCCCAGGATGTCTTCTTCGAGGCCCTCCACGCGACGCTCCAGGCGTTCACCGAAAACGACCTTCAGATGATCCGCGAACTGATGACGGTCGCCCAGGCCTTCTCCTGGTACCTTCATGGCTCGCCTCTCGAGTCCCAGCAGGCCCATCGCGGCATCGTCCGCCTCTTCCTCTCGCTCATGGGCCGCTCAAGCTGGCACGACGTCACCTACGACACCTTCGTCGATGGACTCAAGGGCAGGCAGATCACCAATCCCCGCGTAAACCTCCTCCGCGAGGAGATCCTCGAAGAGATCCTGGAGCACGCCCCCCATGGCGGCTGACACCGGCTTCGCCCTCCAGGACCGTGCCCGCACCAGGGGCGAACTCGAAGCGCTCTACCGCGAGTGGGGCATCCTCGACCTCATCGGCGAAACGACGGCGGCTATGCCAGCCTCCTGGCTCCAGGTCTTGAACATCGCCCGCAACCTGCTCGCGCGGCGCCCCCTCAGTGGCGTCGGCCTCGCCGAAGATCTGCTCGAACTCGTGGGGCCGCCAGCCCCCGAATACACGACGATCCGCACCACCCGCCGCCGCAAGCGGCTCGTCTACACCGCCCGCGACGATACCGCCGTCGAGCCGCTGAAG
>JANMTH010000271.1:0-2433 GCA_031390305.1 Thermoflexaceae bacterium | reverse complement strand
TTAGAGCCTCGAGGCTCCCAATGAACCGTACTGGGTCTCGTGGAGACTCATGTGATTGGGTTTCAGGCGTACCAGCTTCGGCTTCCCCAGCGGCCACGTCTTTGGCGATGTCCTGGTCGCCGGTCTCCTCGTCTGGGTATGCTGGCACTCCCTGCCCCGGCGCGCGGGCCTTGCTGGCCTCGCCGTCGCGGCGGTGGTCCTCGCGCTCGCCGGGCCCTCGCGCGTCGCTGTCGGCGCCCACTGGCCGAGCGACATCCTCGGCGGCTACCTCTGGGGCGCAGCAGCCCTCGTCGGGCTCCTCCTCGCCGCCGAGCGGATACCACCCTGGTGGGCGCGCCGTGTAGGATGAGCGGCCACACCACTCTGCTTTCCGGAGGGGGCCCAATGCCCGTCAAGCTCGCCAAGGACTCCATCGACCTCGGGATCGTCGTCAGCGACGGCCCCAAAGCGCTCGCCTTCTACCGTGACACCCTCGGCTTCGAACACGTCGGCACCATGCCGATGGCCGGCGGCACAACGATGGAACGGCTGATGTGCGGCGACAGCCTGATCAAGATCCTCGTGCCAGGGCAAGAGCCGGCGGCCAAGGCCCCTCCCGGCGGCATCGCCGGCGCCTACGGCTACCGCTATTGGACGATCACCGTGACCAACCTCGATGAAGTGCTCGCCGCCTGCGAGGCCGGAGGCTACAAAGTCGCCGTGGCTCGCCGCACCGCCCGGCCCGGCCTCGACATCGGGATCGTCGAAGACCCCGACGGCAACTGGGTCGAATTCATCATGACGACCGCCTGACCGAGCTTCGTCCGCGCCAACCCGGTCGCTGCCGCGCCGCGTCCCGGAAGCCGTGGCATACCGGGGCCGCGGGCCACGGGCCACGCGGGCCTTGCGCACGCCAGCCGCGTCCCGGTCCGTAGCTCGACCGTCAGGGAGGGCACGCGCACGCCGGCCCCCAAGTTCGGCGCGCCTGTCTCTCCCCCGCCATCCCACGCAGGCTCTCTTATGTGCTATACTTCCCGGAGTTGATCGCGACTGAATCGCTTTTGCGCACGTTTCCTTCTGTCTCATGGCAAGTGTTCTGTCGTCTGGCGCTCCCCCTGAATCCCGGGAGCGCTCTGCGTGTGTGGCCGAATCGAGCCCGCGCTCTCCCGGGTCGCGCCGACTGACATCTTCCCCGAAAGGACCCCCACACCCTGTTGTTCTTTAAGCGCAACCGAAACCGCCCGGCCGAAATGACGCCGGAGCAGACACCGAGAGCCCTCCCGGCCATCGCCGCTTCCGTCGCTCTCGCCGAACCCACCGGCGATTCCCTCGCCGCCATTCCACCCTCCGAGCGCGACCAGCAGCGCCGCCGCCGCTCCCGCCGCGGCGGCCAGGGCGCAGGCGCCGCCAACGAACGCGGCGAAGCCCACGAGCGCGCCCCCAGGGCTCCCGCCGTCACCGCCCAACACTCCGAAGCCTTTCGCGCCCTCGGCGTCGATGACTGCGGGCTCGACGCGATCGCGGCTCTCGGCTTCGATCAGCCGACCCCTATTCAGGTCGAGGCGCTCCCCATCCTCCTCGCCGGCGAAGACCTGATCGGCCTCGCCCAGACAGGGACAGGCAAGACCCTCGCCTTCGGCCTCCCCCTCTCCCGCGGGATTGACCCCACGAACCCGGCCACACAGGCCATCATCCTCGTGCCCACGCGTGAACTCGCCGTCCAGGTCCAGGGAGTCATGGAACACCTCTCGAAGTTCTACGGCTTCAGCGTCGTCGGCCTCGTTGGCGGGCGCTCGCTCTCCGGCGACTTCTCGCGCCTGCAACGCTCCGCGCACGTCGTTGTCGGCACACCCGGCCGCGTCATCGACCACCTCGATCGTGGCACCCTCAGCCTCGCCGGCCTTCGCTTCGCCATCCTCGATGAGGCCGACCAGATGCTCGATATCGGCTTCATGCCCCACATCGATCGCATCCTTCGCGCGGCCCCGAAGGACCGCCAGACGGCGCTCTTCAGCGCGACCATGCCGATGGCCATCGCCCGCCTCACCAGCCGCTATATGCGCTACGCCCGCCAGGTCTCCATCGCTCAGGAACAACAGACCCAGGAGAACGTGGTCCAGCGCTATTGCGAGGTCGCCGAGCGTGAGAAGTTCCACGCCATCATGTACCTCAACGACACGTCTGACCTTGGACGCTCCCTCATCTTCCGGCGAACGAAGCGCGGCGTAGACCAGCTCACCGAGCGCCTCCAGGGAGCGGGCATTCCCGCCCGCGCCATCCATGGCGACCTCAGCCAGGGCGAACGCGACCGCGTGATGCAGTCGTTCCGCGCTGGCCAGCTCCAGGTCCTCGTCGCTACCAACGTCGCCGCTCGCGGCCTCGACATCCCCGACATTCAGCACGTCATCAACTACGACGTTCCCCAGAACCCCGAGGAGTACATTCACCGCATCG
>JANMTH010000269.1:0-6081 GCA_031390305.1 Thermoflexaceae bacterium | reverse complement strand
GGGTGGTTTTCCGTGAGCGATTCGACCCAGCCCATGGAGCCGCCGCCGACGAAGTCACGCAGATTCTTGTGGCGGACGCTTTCCAGCCACCAGAGGCCGATGCCAATGCGGAGGATGGCCAACCATTCTTGCCGTGTGAGCCAGTCGAAGATGTCCATGGCGGTGATTGCTCAGGGAGCGGGACTGAGGACGGGGGGACGGCCTCGCGGGGCGGAGTATGGGCGCTGCCACGTGTCTCCGTCCAACGGCGCTGAGGTCAACGGCGAATTGAGCGGCGGATGACTTTGATCTGCGCGCTCTCTTCGAGGGCCGTCGTCCAGTGCAGCGCCTCCCAGAGGTTGTGGCCGCGGGCATAGGCTCCGTGCCCGCGCAGAATCACGACGAGGTGGGATTGAAGGGCGAGCGCTATCTGTTCCACCTGGAGCGGACCCTGGGCGATGACGGGGACCTCTTTGAGGTGGAGCTGGCCTTCGAGGTCCCCCGGGACGAAGAGATCAGTATCGAAGGAGAGGGCGGTGGCGTGGCGGGGATGGCCGTGAACGACCGCGCCAGCGCCCGTGATCGCGTAGATGGCGCCATGGAGGACGGTATCGCTGGAAGGCGGGGGCCCTTCGTGGCGGCCATCGGGCAGGGCGAGGCTGATGTGCCGCTCGCGCAGCCGCCCGAGCATCGTGCCCGTGCCGGTGATCCACATTTCGTGGCCACGGCGCATGCTCAGGTTGCCACCGTGGCTGGTGACGAGGGCGAGGCGATAGAGGTCGCCGCCGACCTCCCGCATTTCGGCGAGAACTCCTTCGGGCACGGTCACGAGCGTTCTCCGGCTTCAGTAGCCCAGGACGTTCCCGCCGCCATCGACGTAGATTCGCTGTCCGGTGAGGTAGCCGGAGGCATCGGAGCAGAGGTAGGTCACGACGTCGCCCACGTCCTCGGGCTGGCAGACGCGGCCGAAGGGGCTCTCAGCGTCCATATCGCGCATCGTCAGCTCTTTGTTGCGGCGCATGGCCCGTGCGAGCCGGATGCCCATATCTGATTCGACAAGGCCGGGGGCGACGATGTTGACGTGGATGTTGTGCTGGCGCTCTTCCTTGAACAACGTCTGGGCGAGCGCTTCGGCCGCGGCTTTGCCCATGTTGTAGGGCGAACCGTTCCCGCCGTTGCTCTTGGTGGCGGCGCTGGTGATCATAATAATGTCGCCGCGCGGCTGCGTTCGCATCGAATTGAGGACCAGCTTGGAGAGGTAGAACGGCCCGAAGGCGTGGATGCGAACGACGCGCTCCATCTCGGCGGGGTCGGTGTCGTGGACGCTGTTACCGCGGCTGGCGATGCCGGCGTTGTTCACGAGGATATCGATGTGGCCGAGGTCCTTGAGCACCTGATCGACCATGGCGACGTCTTCGTCCCAGACATCTACCCCGGCGAAGTACTTCTGGGCCTTACCGCCGGCGGCGATGATATCGGCGACGGTCTGGTTCGCCGCCTCTTCGTCGCGGCGGTAGTTGACGGCGATGGTGGCGCCAGCGGCGGCCAGCCGCATGGAGATGCCGCGACCGATCCCGCGGCCGCCTCCGGTGACGAGGGCGACTCTTCCTTCGAGTGACATTCCGTTCTCCTGCGTGCTGATGTTGGTGCGGGCGATTGTAGGCGCGCAGTCTGCTGGGCGCTCTCTGCGTGCGGTTGGACGCAGAGACACGGAGACACGGAGACGCGGGGGCTGCTTGAGAAAGCGGGATGAGGTTGGAGGCGTGACGGTGCGAATCAGGCGGCAGGCGGCGCAAGCGGGTACTGGGTGGCGCAGGTCTCGCCGAAGAGTTCGCGCCACCCGTTCGCCGTCAGGGGCGGTCCGCCGAATCCGGGACAGTCGAGGTGGCGGAGGAGGAGGGGCGTCAGCCATCGGTCGGTTTCGCCCCGGATGGCGGCTGTGACCGCCCGGTTGATCCCCTCGATATCGGCATAGACGGGCCGGCTCGTCTCCCGCGAGATGGCCACCACGAAGTGAGGGTAGAGGCGGCACGCTTCCGGCCGGGCGTGGTACTGGCTGCAGACGAGGTCGTCGCCGAGCAGGGTGCAGCGGCCATCGGTGCGGCTGAGGACGTAGGGCTGGGCGAGTGGGAGCGCTATCGGCTGGCCGCCTTCGCTTTCGAGGAAGGCGACCGGTTCGAGCTGGCTGTAGCGCGCCAGCCGTTCGACTTCGGCTTCGCCGAGATTGACGGTGAACTTGCGGCAGCAGTGTTCGGGGCACTCCCCCTGGAGGCAGATGAAGCCGGGTGATCCGGGCGCCACAAGCTCGTACGCCGCGTAGTGCGAACGGACCAGGCCCCAGGCGGTGAAGGCTGCGTTCAGGGCGCTGTCCATTTCGGAACATAGTACATCGGAGTCCCCAGAGACGATTGCCCACGAGCCACACGTCCGGTATCCTGCGCCTCCTTATAGCGGCGCGGAAGTGACAGTGAGCAACGAACCTACTCTCGATGCGATGCCCCCGGATGAGCGGGCGCGGCTCCGTAAACAGCTGGCGGACCAGGCGGTGAAGCTCGCCGTGAGCAGCCGCTGGGACGAAGCCGTGACGGTCAACCGTGAAGCGTTGCGCCTTTTTGGCGATGACGCCGACGTCTTGAACCGGATGGGCAAGGCGCTCGCCGAAGTCGGCCAGATTAGCGAAGCGCGCAAGGCCTATAGCCGATCGCTGGAGCTGGACCCGGCGAATACGATCGCGAAGCGGAACCTGGACCGGCTCGCCGCGCAGAAGGACAGGGTGCTCGGGGGCCAACCGCAGAGCCAGCTCGATACACGTCTGTTCGTGGAAGAGGCGGGCAAGGCGATCGTCGCCACGCTCCAGGCGGTGGCCGAACATCGCACCGTCGTGCTCGACCCCGGCGACCTGGTCGCTCTCGAGGTTCAGGGCAACGCCGTCAACGTGGTCAGTACCTCAGGCGAATACGTCGGCATGGTGGAGCCGCGGATCGGCCTTCGGATGGCGAAGATGATGGCGGCGGGAAACGTCTATAGCGCGGCCCTGGTGACCGCTACCGGCGGGCTCAAGGTGATGCTCCGCGAGACCTTTCAGCACCCCTCGCAGATCGGCCGGGTGAGCTTCCCGCAGTCCCGCACCAGCGATGTCCGCGGCTACACGCGGAAGGGCCTTCTCCGCGGCGAGGAGATGGACTACGGCGACGACGACGATGGCGACGACGATGTCGATGATTGGAACGAGACGAGCGAGGAGATCGAAGCGACCGGTGTCGATGTCGATATTGAGACAGACGACGAATCGTTCGACTAATGAGGTCCGAAGGGCGAGGTCCGAGGTCCGAGGCCCGCGAAGTCTGAAGAGGGCCGGGTTAGCGGAGGCCTTTGATGACGGTGCGGGCGGGATCGTTCGCCGGTTATGCCGCGTCGCGGGCGTTGGCGACTTCTGTTGGGTCGCAAGGGACGGACGGCGCCCGCGGGCAAGGTGACCACGGCAAGCGTCTCGCCGCCGAGGGTTGCAAACTCGACCTCAAAGCCGCGGCCGTCGCCATGGACCATTACAACCGTGCCAACGTCGCCCGGCTCAAGACGGTGATCGGGAATGCGCTTCGTAAGGGCAACCACGTCAAGTTCGCGAATGATCCGCGTGCTCCCGGCGGGTAGGCCGTCACCAGTGTTACCGGGCCGGCGGCATGGTGAGCGAACCAGATCGAGCGTACGGATACTGATCCGAGAGAACTGCCAGATGATGCCCCGTGTCGCCGGCCGAGTTCGGCGGGCGGATGCCCTTGCTGACGCGCGGGCTACGGGCGGGTGCGGGCCGCGGGCTAACGGAGGAACGGGTTCGGCCCGGCGCTCATCCCGAACGTTTCGGCCACGGGGCCACGGACGAGTTGGCCGCGGTGCGTGCTGAGCGATTGGGCCAGCGCTGGGTCGGCCGCCATCGCGCCTTCGACGCCTCGGTCGGCGAGCGCCTCGATGTAGGGCAGGGTGGCGCTCGTCAGGGCCTGGGTGCTCGTCCGCGGGACTGCGCCGGGCATGTTGCTCACGCAGTAGTGGACTACGCCTTCGTCGATATAGGTGGGGTTGCTGTGGGTGGTGGGGCGGCTCGTTTCAGCCGCTCCGCCCTGGTCGATGGAGACATCGACGAGAACCGAGCCCTCGCCCATGGAGCGCACCATCGCCCGGCTGAGGACCTTGGGCGCGGCCGCCCCGGGCACGAGGACGCCGAGGATGGCGAGGTCGGCGCCGGCGGCCTCTTCGGCGCAGGCATGGGGATTGGAAACGCGGGTGGCGATCCGGCCGCCGAAGTGCTCTTCCAGCCAGGCGAGGCGGGCGAGATCGCGAGACATCACGACGATCCGGGCATCCAGCCCCATCAGCACGCGCGCGGCCGCTGTCGCTACCGTGCCAGAGCCGATAATCAGGCAGCGGCCGGGAGGCACGCCGGCGATCCCGCCGAGGAGTTTTCCCTTGCCAGGACCGGGATGCTTGAGGAGCTGTGCGCCGACTTCGGCGGCCATCCGGCCGGCGACCTGCGACATTGGCGCGAGTAGCGGGAGTGACCCATCGGGCTTGCGGACCAGCTCGTAGGCGAGCGACGAGCAGCCCGAGGCCATGAGGCGCTCGGTGAGCTGGCGATCGGCGGCGAGGTGGAGGAAGGTGAACAGCGAACAGCCTTCGCGCAGAAAGCCGTACTCGCTGGCGATCGGCTCCTTCACCTTCACGACGAGGTCGCTCGTGCCCCAGACCTCGTTGGCTGTTTCGAGGAGCGCGGCGCCAGCGGCGGCATAAGCCTCGTCGCCCATGCCGGAGCCGCCGCCGGAACCGCGCTCGACGGCGACATCATGACCGCGAGCGCGAAGGGCGAAGACGCCTTCTGGTGTCAATCCCACGCGGTTTTCTCCGTCTTTTCGTTCGCGGACCGTCCCTATGCGCATCGCAACACTCCCTTATCCGGACCATCGTACCGCGTCCACCGACCCGTCACGCGTTGGGCATCGCCTGTCCCCCGCTGAGGGCGGACGGAGGGGCCGACCCTCAAGACAGGGGAATGCGCCACGTGCCCCGCGTGGAAGGGGAGTGGATCGTGCAAAACCAGCTACAGCCGCGAACGAGGGCGCGCCGTTTCCTTCGGCCGCTGATGGGGATCGGCGCGTTCGCCGTGATGGCCTGGGCGATGGCGGGATGGATCTCCATCTCTTCGAGCCCCGCTCACGCTGAGCCGACCATCCAGTTCCGGGCGATCGACACGCTCATCGCCGTCCCGTTCGCGGGCGAGTGGTACACCGTCTCGGTTGAGATGTTGATGCGGGATGACGGATCGGGGAGCCTGAGCCAGGAGGTGGCGACGGCGCGCGCCGAGCTGGTCGCCCGCTTTCCCGGGGCCGTGGAGATCACGGATGGCGAGGTAACCGCCCAGTTCGCCGTGAACGGCTACTGGTGGCCGACCAAGTCCGCCGCCTGGTCGTACAACCCCGATGGCAAGCCGGTGGGGCTGGGGGACGAGGGCGGCGCCCTTGGCGGTGGGGCGTCGGCCTGGACGGCGGGCGGCTTTTCGTTCACGGGCGGCGGTTCGACCGGCGCCGGAACCGGCGCCTGCAGCGGCGGCGGCCTCGATGGCACGAACACGGTCGGCTGGGCGGCCCAGGGCGGATCGGTGCTGGCTGTCACCTGCTCCTGGTTCCAGGGGACCGGAAACCCGAAGACTGCGATCGAATTCGACATGCAGATCGACCCCGGCTGGAACTGGACCGTGGGCAACAACCCCCAGGTCGATCTCCAGAGCGTCCTCACCCACGAGTTCGGGCACGCCCTCGGCCTCGGACATTCGGCCGACAACAGCGCCGTGATGTACCCCTCGTATACGACGGGTACGCTGAAGCGCAGCCTGGCCGGCGACGACATCGCAGGGGCACAGGCTATCTACGGCGCTCCCGCAACACCGACGCCGCCGCCGACAGCCAGTGCCACGGCCTCACCTACGGCGAGCCCGACTCCGACAGGCACGCCTACGCCGCCGCCCACACCGCCTCCGAGCGCGACGGCTTCGCCCTCACCAACGGCGAGCGCTACGGCCTCACCTACGGCTAGCGCTACGGCCTCACCTACGGC
>JANMTH010000266.1:0-3091 GCA_031390305.1 Thermoflexaceae bacterium | reverse complement strand
CCGGGGAGCGGAGCGCCGGTGGCGGCGACGGCGGCCGAAAGGAGCACGGCCGCCGCGGCGGCCGCCAGCGCGATCCAGGGGAGGAGGCGGCCGGCCGGGGCTGATCCGCTGCTCAGCGCAGGGGGCGTCTGGTCCATTCTTCCCACACTGTCCAGGCGAGCTTGTTTCCGCCATCACTCTTGCGGAGGCCGGTATCGCGGAAGACGGTGGCGGGGCCGGCGCCCGCGAAGGCGGGGTCGAGGGCGGCGAGCCAGATGACGGCGCTGATGCCGTTGGCCTCGGCCTGAACGAGGAGGTTATCGAGGTAGGCCTGCTGGTCCTCTTCGCTGCCGACGATCGACTCGCCTTCGACGGGCGCGGAAGGGTGGGCCGTCTCGGCGATGAGGATCTCGCCGGCGAAGTGCGTCTTCAGCTGGGAATAGTAATCGGCGGGGAGGTCGCGGGCGGAGCGGAGGCCGGCGACGTAGGGGTAGGTGCTGATCGCGAGAACATCCATTGAGCCGCGAAACGCGTCGAGCAGTTCCCACTGGGGCGCGTGCACCTGGTCCAGCGTGCCCTGGAGGTCTTCGAGCTGGAACGTTGGGAAGACACGGATGGTGGGGCTGAGGGCCTTGGCGCGGCGATAGGCCTCCTTGTAGAGCGAGAGGAAGGCCTCGTACTGCCTCGGGGTACGCTGGGCGAGCATGTTGATCTCGACACCGAGGGCGAGGTAGTCGGGGTCGTAGTTGCGAACGACGTAGGCCATGTAAGCGAGGAAGGCTTCGCGCAGGTCGGGGTCTTCGAACCCTGCCTGAGGGTCGATGGAGGAAGGGAGGTTGGCGATCCGCCGGCGTTGGACGACGCCATCGGTCGGATCGATGGCGAAGAAGCGCTGGAGGTTGCCGTACTGCTTGAGGAGGCGCGTTTCGAGGCGGGTGGTCTCCTTGAGCGCTTCCGAAGGCTGGGCGCCTGGGAGGAAGTCTTCCCAGGGGGGCGTGCGCTGGATGAGGACGATATCGCCGTATTGAGCGGCGGTGGCGAATGCGCCGATGTATGCCTCGGTACTCTGTTCCGGGGGGAGGGTGCTGAAGCCGATGCGGGTGGAACGGGCCTCGCCGTCTGGCGTGGGGCGGATGACATCCGGGCCGGGTCGCGCGCCATCGCCGCCGCATGCCGCCAGCAGGGTGAACGCTACGCTAACCAGGAAGAGCGCTAGGATGTGCGGCACGGGGTGTTGCCTTCTACGAGGAGGGGACTCCGTGCGCGGCCTGTTCCTTGGCGCGATCGTCTTTGGTGTCCTGGCTGGCGCGGCGGTCGCCGGCTTCCGGATCATCTCGGGGGGCTCGAACGAAGCGACGGTGGCCGGGACGGCGACCGTGCGGAGCGACAGCGCCGGTGCCCTGGAAACGGCACGAGCGTACGCGAAGGCCTGGACGAACGAGCAGCATGAGGCGCTCTACGCTCTCCTGGCGCCATCGGCCCAGCAGGTGTACACGTTCGCGGCGTTCGAAGGCGAGTTCGGTTCATTTTCGGACGAGATGACCCTGCGCGACCTGACGGCAACGGTGGAAGAGGTGCGGGATGGGCAGGCGCGGATCGGCGTTCATCTGAAGACAGCCTATTTCGGGGACTTTGAATACACCACCACGCTTAACCTCAAGCTCATTGGGAGCCGCTGGCTTATCGAGTGGGGGCCGGCGGCGATCCACCCCGACCTTGCCGGCGGAAGCGAGTTCCAGAGCACGATCGAACGCCCGAAGCGGGGCACGGTGTTCGACCGGAACGGCGTTGCCCTGGCGATCACGAAGGATATCCGGATGGTGGGCCTCAACCGTTCGGTGATCACGGATGTGGCGGCGGTGCGGGCGGCGCTCATCGCGTTCGGATTCGGCGAAGGACAGGTCGATGCGGCGTTGAAGAGCGCGGCCGGGCAGAACCAGCGCGTGGCCGTGGGCCGCGTGCCCGACGAGAAGGCCGACGCGGCGGCGGCGCTGGCCCGGATCGCGGGGATCATCCTCTACTTCGAGACGCAACGGGTGCATCCGCTGGGGGCGGCGGCGGCCCACGTCGTGGGCTACACAAGGGAGCTGACGGCGGAGGAGCTGGGGGCACGGAAGGGCGAGGGGTTCCGGGCGGGGGACCGTACAGGGGCGATTGGGATCGAGGCGGCGATGGAGTCCGTCCTGGCCGGGAGGACGGGGGTGGAACTCGTGCTGGTCGATGCCACGGGAGCGAGGGTGCGGGTTATCCAGAGCCGTCCTTTCGTAGCGGCGGCGGACGTGATGACGACGCTGGACGCCGCGGTCCTTCGCGCCGCCCACGAACGGCTCGGAGAGCGAACGGGAGCGGCGACGGTGATCGACCCGGTGAGCAACGCAATTCTCGCGATCAACAGCTCACCGTCGTTCGACCCGGACGCCTTCGAACGGGGGGACCGGGTGGCGCTCCAGGCGATCGCTTCGGCGCCGAATTCGCCGCAGACGAACCGGGCGACGGCCGGGCTCTACTCGGCGGGGTCGACGTTCAAGCTGGTCACGGGAGCGGCCGGGCTTTCCAGCGGACAGTTCAAAACGACAGACGTGCTCTTCTGCGGGGCGACGTGGGACGGGATCGACCCGCCGCGCAAGAACTGGGAAGGAACGCAGGGACCGTTGACGATCGCGCAGGGGCTGATGCGCTCGTGCAATTCGGTGTTCTACGAGATCGCCCTGCGGCTCTACAACAAGGCGGACGGCGTACTTTCGGCGACGGCGCGGGCGTTCGGGTTCGGCGCGCCAACGGGAGTCGTGGGCATCGGGGACGAGGCGGGCCTGGTGCCAGACGCGGCGTGGAAGAAGGCGAAGCGGGGCGAGAGCTGGTTCCCGGGGGACGAGGTGAATCTCGGGATCGGCCAGGGAGACCTGCTGGTGACGCCGTTGCAGCTTGCCAACGCCTATGCGTCGTTCCTGGCGGGCGCACTACGGACGCCAGTACTGCTGGCGGGCCAGGAGGCGACGGTGCGCAACGAAATCCCGCTGACGGCGGAGCAGTCCGCGCATCTGCGGCTCGGTCTGCGCCTCGTGACGAGCGCGGCCGGGACGGCGAACGCGGCGTTCGCGAACGCGGGGTACAC
>JANMTH010000260.1:0-19790 GCA_031390305.1 Thermoflexaceae bacterium | reverse complement strand
GCCCTGGCCGCGCTCAAGACCCGCGAACCCGACGACTTCGCGATAGCCCTCATCGACGCATGGTCCGTCGCCGCCGACGTCCTCACCTTCTATGCCGAGCGGATCGCCAACGAACACTATCTCGGCACGGCCACGGAACGCCGTTCGATAGCGGCGACGCCCGGCTTCAACCGGTAGCCGATGAGCGCCGTCATTCCCGCGATCGAACGGCGTTCGGTGGCCGTGCCGAGATAGTGTTCGTTGGCGATCCGCTCGGCGTAGAAGGTGAGGACGTCGGCGGCGACGGACCATGCGTCGATGAGGGCTATCGCGAAGTCGTCGGGTTCGCGGGTCTTGAGCGCGGCCAGGGCCGGCCGGGACTCCCGGCTGAGGCCCGCCAGCATGCTCGTGCGGAAGCGGGCATACGTCCCCGTGCGGTAAGCGACCGCCGAAAGTCCGGGACGGTTATCCAGTTCGACCGGCGTGCGGTCGCTGAGGCCGGTGCAGCAATCGCAGCCTGGTCCGTGGTTCGTACTCATCGTCCGCCCTCCATCTGGATCTGGAGCGTGCCGCGTTCGGCGAAGCTGGGGTCGTTATCAAGGCGGGCGATCTCCAGGCGGCCGATGGCGACTTCGCCCGCGCGCCGGACATCCGAGTGTGCGTCGCCCAGCCGCCGGAAGGTTACTGGTTCGACGAAGTGAACGCCCTCGACAGCCTGGGCGGCCGCCAGCAGGGCGCTGAGCGTGACGGGCTGACCAAACGTGAAGTTATCGGGGTGGAAGAAACCTCCCCGGCCATCGGCGCCCCGGAAGCGGCTGAGCGCATCGAGTACGGCGCGGGCGACATCGAAGCGGTAGTAGTCCGGGAGCGCGCAGACACGCAGCACCACCTCGAGCGGGACGAAGCGTGGGCCGTCGATCTCTACGTCGTGGCCGGCCATCCTGAATCGCTCGAGGAACGCGCGCAGCCCGGCTTCGAAGGCCGTGTCAACGGGGAGGCCGTCCCGGCGGTCGATGGTGATGAACATGGTGTACCAGCTCCCCGTGTACCGCTCGGTGGCGACGGCGCGCTGGACGCCGGGATGACGGGCGGCCATCGCCGCATAGTCTTCGGGGGTGACGGCGCGCTCCTGAATCTTGAACGCCTCTGGAGCGTCCTGGCGGGTGCGTTCCAAGGCCTCCGGGCTCGTTCCACCCGCGGCCGGGAGCGGGTTGCGGACGGCTTCGATCCGGGGGTCGGTGCTAACCACGTGGGCGAGCGAATCGGCGCCGATGTTTCCGGCCGGTCCGTTCCCTCGCCGGAAGGTCATGTCGAAGACAGTCTTCGCGCGCGGACGCATGCCGTACTCACCGTCGCCGAAGCGGAGGCGGGCGAAGCCATTGGCCTCGACTTCGGCGACGAATTCATGGCCGAACGGCCCGCTACCAAGGAGGTCACGGGCTGGCCGCCAGCTCCGCCCGTCTTCGTCGGCGACGGTGATAGCGGGGAGAATGTGCCGCGATTCCCAGCGTCGGGCCGAAGCCGCCGAACCGGCCCTATCGAACGTCGCCCAGGCACGTGGGTCGCCGCCGGGAAGCGGACGGCCGATCGTGCCGGTCATCGTGAGGTCCGGTTCGGGGACGGGGAGGATGAATCGCGCGGGCCGCTGGCGCGGCTCCTGGCGGTCGCAGCTCTCTCCACCAGCGGAAGGGATTGCGAGGCGAGGGTCGGGCTCGGGCACCTTCGGAAGTTTTTCGGCGAAGAAGGTTCGGCCGTGATCGGCGAGGACGATGTTGCCGAGCGCGACGCTGACGTCGCGGAGGAGCGTCTCTCCGGCGCGTGACGAGATGCAGAGAGAGAACGGCAGGGCGTCCTCCCGATGCCAGCTGATCTCGGTGACCGGCACGGGGTTGTTGTGTTTCGGGCTTTCGAACTGGCCGCCGAGGGGGTCGCTGGTGGCTCGCACCTCAGTGAGGCGGACGGCGTGGCGATGGGCGGGGTCGGCGTCAGCGGGCGCGCCCGTGCGGGGACCAAGCCGCTCGACGAAGACAAGGAGGTCGCCTGGCGCCAGCGCCGGGTGGCCGCGAAGGGTCGCGGAGTCGGCGCCGGACGCGAGGCAGCATTCGTCATCTCCCCACGTATAGAACGGTATCTCGTTGCGCGAGGCGTCGAGCGTGGCCTCGTGCATCGTCTCGAAAAACGCGGGGTTCACCTGGAGCGCTTCCCGGAAGCCGGGCGAGTTGGGCGCCACGAGCGGGCCCAGGCCGGGGACGCGAGTGAGAAGCTGCGTGCCCGCGGGTACGACGACTCCGGCCTGGCCGACGGCCGCTCGGAGCTGCACCCAGGTGCGGGCGTTGCTGCCGTCGTGTGTGCGGTAGTCTACGAGGCGGGCGTGCCGGCGGGCCGAGGTACGAAGGCGGGCGGTCGTGAGCGTCGCTTCCATGCCGGTCGCGTCGAGCTGATAGCTGAGGTGGTCGGCGCTGTAGGCGAGGGCCTCGACAAGGGCGACGCCGAGGTCGGAGGGGTTGCGCTCGCGCCAACCGGGCGCCACGACGGCGAGGCGATCGAACATGAGCTGCCGGAAGCTGCCGTAGTCGCGCGCGAGGTAGTCAATTTCCGGCGCCTCTTCGAGGAGCGGGGGACAGCTTTCAGCGACGGCACAATCGAAGTCGAAGGGGCATTCGACCTTGAAGGAGAACGCGACTTCAGAGAGGAGGGCGTCCATCCCCGCGAGCACCCCGCCCGAGTTGGTAGCGAGGCGAAGCGCGTATGCCGAGAAGTCTCCGGGCCGATCGACCCGGACGGTCAGCACCTGTCCACTCCAGGAGACGGTGAGCGCGCGGAGCCGGGTGACGCGGACGCCGCCATCGATGACGACGTTGCGAGGGCCGACCGCGAGGAGCGCGGGACTCGGCGGGTTGATCAGGTGGACGCGGAGGATGCGCTGGCGATCGGGCTCAGGAACGCCCTCACCGTCCACCACTTCGATGAAGTCGATGCCGTTGAGGAGGCCGCTGGCGCGGACAGCTTCACGCCGGTTTTCGTTGCAACAGAAGTAAGCCGTCATGGCGTCACCGGCCCGCGAACGCGTTCGGTCCGCCGCTCCTGCGTTTGGCGGACGACGTACTGGACGGTGACTTCGAGGAGTGAATCCTGGGTGCGGACAGTCACTCCCTCGAGCTGGATGACCTCGGCGAGCCACTGGTGGAGGGTGCCTTCAACGCGCGCGCGGGTGGCTGCGGCCAGCGCCTCGCTGTTCGGTTCGAAGAGGAGGCCGAGGAGGCCGCTGCCGAAGTCGGGCCGGTTCACACGTTCGCCGGGCGCCGTAAAGAGCACCTGCTCGACCATGTCACGAACGTGGCCGGTGAGGCCGGTAGTGGCGGTACGGCCATCGGCGCCAAAGGCGAAGGGGAAGTCGATTTCGGACATCTTCAGACTCCCCTCACCCGGGTTTGGGTTACGACGATGCTCACGGGCGTGCCGTTCGGGGCACACACGGCCTGGCTGTCCTGGATCAGGACGGGGGCGCCGAGCGAACGGACGCGGGTAGCGCCGCTCACCCACTGGCCGACCACGCAGGGCACCGGCCCGCCGGAGACGTTGAAGGGGCAGGCCGTCACCGTATACGGCGCCAACATTGTCGTGACCGGCTGTCCGGAGACGCGAACGCGCGGGCTCGGGACGGATGGCTGGGCCTGGCCGCCGTGAGCGCAGAGGACCGTAGCCCCGGAGTGAAGGAGGAATCCAGGCATCAGGTCACCTCCAATGCGCCCTGGTTGATCGAGACCTGGGGCCCCTGCAGCTTCATGGAGGCTCCCATACCGTTGTCGATCTCGATCCCGGTGGCGCTCATCACGATCTTCTGGCCGGTCGATGTTTGGAGCGTGATCCCACCGACGCCGGGCGTGTCGTCGATGATCACGATGTGCCCGCCCTCCGTCTGAAGGAGGACCTTCTTAGAAGCTGGAGGCGGCGTGAGGAGGATGGCCGGCATCTCGGCGAGCGAACCCCACCAGCAGCCGGACCAGATCGGGTAATCGGGGTCGCCGTGTTCGAACTCGATCCAGACGCCCGCGCCGGTGGCCGGGACGGCGAAGAAGCCCATGCCGCGGCCGGCGAAGGGGACGCAGGGCATCGCCCAGCCGCTCTCGCCGTCGCCCATTATGTCGGGGACGCGAGCGCGAACCCTCCCGATCGAGAGCGGGTCGTTCGTGTCGGTCACGACACCGCGGTACTTGCCGTAGAAAGGCGCGCTCATACGCGGACCACCGGCGTCGTCGTGCCAAGGCCTTCGCGGCTCACGCGGAAGCGTTGGGAGTACTCGCCGCGGGCGAGTTTGTGTGTCACGGCATCAACCGTGTAGAGGCCATCGAGGGTGAGCCCCGCGCCACGGACGCCGACGAGCCGGCGGGGGCGCAGGACGTGTCCGTAGACCGTGGTATCGAGTTCGCCATCGCCGGTGACGGCGTTCGGCGTGTTCGTCGCGGCGGCGAGGGCCGCGGTCGCCGCGTTCGCGGGGTTGCGATTGGCGGTGTCACGCGTTCGCACCGTACGCAGGGCCGGCGCCGCTGAGGCGGCGAGCGGCGGTATTTTGAGCGAAGGAAGGGCCGGAATCGGGATGCTGAGCTTGAAGATCGGGTCGACGAAGACGCCCCGCGGGGCCACCGGCTGAAGGGCGTCGAAGGAGAAGCTGAGGGACTTCACGTTCGACATCGCTCCCATGTCGTGCGTGAGGGCCGGTTGGGGAATGCCGAGGCGGTTCTCCGGGCCCCAGTAGGCCGTGTTCACGCCCAGGGTGAACGGCTCCGTATAGAAGACGAAGCCGTTGCGCTCAGCCGTTCGCTTGAGGTAGGCGAGGTCTGTTTCGTGCTGGCGGGGGGTGCGTTCCACCTGAAGCGGAACATCGGTCGTCGGCGTGATTGCGGGGACGAGCCCAAGTTGGGGGTAACTTGCGATGATCCGCGTCGCGATGACGAAGTCGGGCTGGTTGTCGAAGGGTCCGTCCTTCTCCTCCAGGTCCATCGCCGAAGAGATGTCCTGGCCCGTGATCGTGAGCTGACCGGCGCCACCCGCGGAGACCTCGTGGTGGGTGATGAGGCCATCCAGCAGGACCTCGGGGAGGATGCCCATGACGACCCCGACGACGACACGGTTGCCCGGCGTGAAGACGGGGTTGCGCAAGAGGCTGTAGTCGAGCGTCCTGTCCTTGACCAGGCGGAAGACGAGTTGGACGCCGTCACCCTTCTCCCGATCGGCCGTCACTTCCACGGATTCGAGGGCCTGGAGGACCTCGACCGGGGCAGGCCGGGGCACGGTCGCGCCCATCCAGAGGATGAGCCGCAGGCCGAGCTGCCCGTTGAGCGTCATCCCTGCCTCCTCGCCATCATGATGCGGATGACGCGGCCGACGGCTTCGAGTTCGGAAGGCCGGAGGACTTCGTTCGCGTCGCAGAGCATCCAGAACTGGGCTGGGTCGCCGGTGTAGCGCGCCGTAAGGTTATCGAGCCGCTCGCCCTCGGAGACGCGATGTTCCACCATCGCCGGCTGCCCTTCGTACGAAGGGATGACGCGCCGCCGCTTGTAGGCGATGGTGCGTTGCTCGCCGCCGGGACCAGCCACGGTGATCTCCGCGGATTCGACGGGGTAGTAGCGGCTTGCCGGGTCGAAGGCCATGGTTCTCCTCACAATCCCGCGGCCGAACGGACGGCCGCGGCGGCCGACTCGGCGGTGTTCAGTGTCCCGAGCACTTCTTTGGCGACATGCGCGGCCATGGAGAGCGCGCCAGCCGCGCTGAGCAGCCCGGTGTCGTAGTAGCTGACGACGCGGAGGCCGAGGTCGACCTTCGCGCGGATGGGGTTGAGGGCCGGGTCGAAGGCCTCCTCCGTTACGGAGAACTCCGTCACGCGGACGGGGAGGATTCGGCGCGCACCCCAGACGAGGAGGGTCAGCGGCGCCTCCATCGGGATAATCTCGATCACACCGGCACGGGCGAGGACTTCGTTGGCGATAACGGAGGACGAACTCGGATAGAGGAGCAGTTCGAGGGCGGCGAGGGCAGGGGCGATGCCGAGCGTGACGGCCACGGGGTCGCCCGTTTCAAGCTGGTCGGTGGCGTCGATCTCGATCGAGAGCTTGAGCGTCTCTTCGGGCGGACCGGAGAGGCGAAGCGGCCCGGCGCCGCCTTCGCCTCCCGTCGTCCGGGCCTGGAGCGTCCGTGTCAGCGTCTCGGGGTTGTACTGGAAGACGATCACGCTGGCCGCCGGCCGGAGCGGATCCGCGGCGATCAACGCGCCCTTGAAGACGGGCGGCGAGACGAGGCTGGCTGTCATTCGAACTCCTCCATCAGGCGCATGGGTCCAGCCTGCATTCAATGGTGTCGGTGTACTGGAGCGTGGTGTTCGAGTCGGGGTCCTGAAGGGCGGCGGTAACCCCAAGCGTGCCGCCGGCGCCAGAATCGACCGAGACGACCCGCCCGAAGTTCGTCTTCAGGGGTTGCCCGGGCCCTTCGTAGACAGGCTTCGCATCGGCGACATTGACGGCCGCGGGGCTGGCCGCGCCGCCCGCGGCGCGGAACGCCAGGGACGCGGAGACGGCCGGTGGCGTGAACGGGGTGGGCCGCGGGATGATGTCGGCATCGGCGTGGAAGAGGATCTCGAGCGGATAACGGGCGGGCGTGACGCAGAATGAACGGATCATCCCGTCCTTACTGAAGGGACGGTGCACGCCGGGCATGACGAATCCCCAGGCGTCACGCGGGTCGGCCTTCGCGCTGCTTACCGTGATGCTCAGGCCGTTGACGTTCCAGGGCGCCAGAGGGATGGGTGAACCGGAATCGACCGGCTGGCACTGTGGACCACGGGCCGGCGATCGGCCGGGATCGGGAAGCGGCCCGCCCGTGAGGGCGCGATCGGCGTAGGCCGAGGCCCGGCGTTCGGCGGCCGCCGGAGAGAGCGGTGTAGCGGCGGCGGCAGTGCCGGGTAGCGCGTTCTGCTGGGCGACGTGCGCGGTCTCGTGGGCGATCAGCCAGTCGCCACGCGGCGAAGCGGGCGCGTATTCACCAGTACCGAAGAAGACGTCCCGTCCGATCGTGACGGCCCGTGCGCCATGGCGCCGGGCGAGGGCCGCGGCGGTAGCGTCGGCGTGGATGCGTGGCGAGGGGAAGGTGCGATCTTTGGGCCGATCGAGAAGTGCGCGCTCGGTCATTTCGGGCCACCCTTCATCGCTTCCGCTCGCTTCGCAAGTTTCTCGGCAACCTCGGCCAATATCCTTCCGGAGGTGACTTGCTTCTTCCGCACATGGAATTGGACAAGGTCCCAGCCCGCATCCACTAACCGCTTGAGGTCGTTGCCCTTCGTTGCGTACTCGGTGAAGACGGCGGTGGTGAGCTGCTCTTCGATAGCCGCGTCGGCCGGGACTCCTCCGCGCTCGGCGGCCTCGCGTATCTCTTCTTTCTGGGCGTCGATGTCCTCCTGGGAGAGGGTTTCCGAAGGTTCGTAGAGGCCCGTTGGCGCGAGGACGAACTTAAAGCGTTTTTTCAGGGCAGGGTCCAGCTTCTGAATCTCGGCGACCAGGAACGCGGCGCAGAGCGTGCACGGCGCCCTGTTGATCGCCAGGGCGACGGTGGCGATTGGGTCGGCCTTCTTGGCGTTCGCCGGGTCGGCCGCGTACTCCCGGGCGCTGTCCACTAGGGAATCCCGGTAGTAGCCGAAGAGGACGACCTCGGCATGGTGGGAATTCACCGGGTCCGCCGGGTCGAGTGATGCCTTTACGGACGTCGCCACCTCGCCAAACCGGCGGCCATCGAACGAGAACGCGGCGTATGTCTCGAACGTCTTCTGTGTTTTGAAGAACCGCCGGGCTGAGTCGGACTTTTTGAAGATGTCCTCCCAGAGGATGGTTCGGCCTTCCGGCGCGCTTGCCGTGCTCACGAGGCGGCTTTGCAACGTCACCGGTTCCGTGACATCGAAGGCCAGCGACGTGAGGCCCATCGGGCGATAGGACTGGAAGACCTGGTCCAGGATCGGATCCATCTCGTCGATCGAGTCCAGGGGACGCCCGGTGAGTTGCTTCGCAGCCTCGGCCATCGCGTCGTCCTTGACCGTCGGACTGTGGGTCACCGGTTGGTTCGCGCCGTCCACCGCGAGCGCTCCCGGCGCGGCCGCCCCGCCGGCCGCCTTCGCCGGCGCCGCCGTGTCCCCGCCCTTGAAGAGCGCGAGCACGCGCTCCAGCAGGGTATCGATGGCGCGGTTGATCAGCGCCCGCACCTGCTCGACGATCTCGCGGACTTTGTCGCCGACGTTGCCGAGGCCGAGGAGCCTGGCGAGCAGGTCGAGCGCAAGCGGCACGAGCCCGCCGAGGACGCCTTCGACCCTGGTCATTGCGCCATCGAGGACGCCGCGGGCGATATCGCCAATCGCTTCAGTGACTGACTGCACGACCTGGATGATCTGGGCGAGCTTGTCGCGCAGGAAGGTGTAGAGGTTCCAGGCCGTGAGGACGAGCTGGACGATCGCCCCGACCGGGTTGAAGAGGGTGGCCAGTTTGGTGATCGCAGCGATCACGACCCGTTCGAGGAGGAAGGACTTGATCCCTTCGAAGACGAGGTCGCGGATGGTGGAGACACCCGTCATGATCTTCGCCCAGAGGCCGCCCCAGCCTTCGACGACGAGCGTTTCGATGTAGCCGTAGATGGTCTGGAGGCGCTCGACGTTCTGTTCGCCGATGATCTTCCGGGCCTTCGCCTTCAGGAGATCCCAGGTGAGGCCGAGGATCTGGCGGGCGAGGTCGAGGACGCCCATGAGGTCGAAGGCCGCGGGCAGGCTGATCCCGGCGCTGCCGAGGGCGCCCGTGAGCCAGCCGATGACACCGGACTGGAGGTGCGTGCCAATGTGGTCGGCGAACCGCTGGAAGCCGCCCGTGACGGCGTTGACGAGGTTCCCGATGAAACCAAGCGGGTCATCAATGATGATCTGGAACGTCTCTTCGGCGCGGCCAACGAATGCGTAGAAGGTCTCGGGAGCGACGCCGATCAGGCGAAGGACGGATTCGAGGACGCGCCGCGCCAGGGCGCCCCAGTCGCCCGTGATCGCGGCGGCGGCAAAGCTGACGGCGAGGGTGATGCCGGCCTGGAAGGCGTTGATGGCCGCGTTCAAGCCCGCTCGCAGGCCTTCGACGAGGGCGGAGACGCCCGCCTTCAGGCCATCGGCGACCGTATCGACCGCCGCCTGAGCGGTTGCCACGGCCGAATCGATGGCGCCGTTCAACTTCGCCGCGAGTTCCGGGAAGATTTCGCCGATGAGGCCCGTAATCGCGAACTTCAGGATCTCGCCGAAGGCGGCGATGGCCCCCTCTATGAAGCTGGCGACGCCGTCGATGAGGAGCAGGGCGGCGGCCTTAACGGCGTCCAGGATGCCGTTGACGGCACTTCGGACGAGGTCGAAGACCGCGCCGATAGCGTCGATGAGGGCGTTGAAAGCGTCCTTCACGAAGCTGACGGCGCGGTCCCACCAGCTTTCGTTCTCGGCGTCGCGTTCGGCTTCGGCCTTCTTGGCCTCGGCCTGCCGCTCACCCTCGGCCACCTTCTCGGCGACCTGGCCCTCGGCCTCGATGTACTTGTCGTCGATCTGCTTCTGGTCGTCGGCGAGGCGCGTCTCGATCCGGCCCTCGTCCAGGCGGCGCTGGTCGGCGGCTTCGGTCTCGACGCGCTCGACTTCGCCGTGCTGGGCATCGAGGGTCTGTTGGCGAGCCGCCTGGATCTCCGTGCGCGATCCGGCGACGGCGGCGGTCTGCTGGCCGTCGGCCTCCTCGTAGAGCTTTGCGACGCCCGCCTCGGCTTCAGCGACCGCACTCTGTTTCGCCGTGTCACGTTCGGCCGTCGCCTGTTCGGCCTGGCCAACCGCCTGGCCCATGCTCTGTTCCATGGCGGCATGCTGCTGCTCATCGAAGGCCACCTGAACCTCCGGCGGCAGTTCGAGGGCGAGGTAGGCTTCCGGGTCTTCAACGGCGGGCGCGCCAGTGATGACAGGCGCCGCGAGTTCGCCGACGGCGTACGGCTCGTCGAGAGCGCGGGGCTGTACGCGTTCCGGGCCCGGTCCATCGATCACTCCGTGGGCGGCGCCGCCGCGGGCGGTGAGCGCGGCGGCGTGGCCGGCTGCCTCGACGGTGGCGATGCGTGCCGGGTCGGTTTCGCCGCCAAGGGGGATGGCCGGGGGCGGGCCAGCTGAGCGCGGCACGTCGATATCTGTCGTCGGCACCGCGTCGAGCGACTCGCCGATCTCCTCGGCGAAGGCCGCCGGCTCCGGATTGACCAGGAGGTTGAAGGCGCGGGTAACGTCTTCCGCCGCTTCGAAGGGTCCCGGGTCGGGAATGTCCGTGATCTCCGGCTCGGGGGCGGGAGCGACGGCGCCCTCTTCGATGACGGCGAGACCGGCGGGCGGCGAGAGGACCGGGACGGCTTCGGCCGGGCCTTCGGCGCCGCTCATGGAGGCGTGGAGGTCGGGGAGATCAGCCTGCCATTCCTGCGCCTCTTCGGTCGCGGCGCCAGAGATGGCGGCCCCGAGCGTGCCCGCCCGTCGCGCCTTGAGGGTGGGAGGGGCGGCGGCGTAGGCGTCGAGGACCGCGCTGGACGTCGATGCCGCCGCGATTACGGCTTCGGCTTCGGCGAGGGCGGCCTCGCGAGCCGCGACCTGCTCGGCCGAGACCGTCAGTTCGGGGGCGGCTGGCAGCGTGAACGCATCCTCGGCGGGGGCCGAGCCGGACTCCGCCGGGGCGGGCGTCGCCACCTGGGCGGTCGTCGCCGCCTGGGTAGGCGCTTCCACCGCACGGGGGGTGAGCGGGCCCTCGTGTTTGGGGCGCGTTGGCACGGCCACGGAGGCGGGGGTGCTGGCCGAGGTCATGCGTAGCAGGGCGAGCGTTTGCGGGCCTATGCCTTCCGCGACGCGCACTGGCGCCGCCAGGGCACGGCCACCCCCGGCCTCCGCCGCCGCGCGGGCCGCTTCCCGTTCGGCCGGGGAACCGTCGCGCTCGACGGCGGCGTTGCCAGCGTGCGCTTTCGTGGACTGGAGTGCGTGGGCGACTTCGTGGGCCACGACAGCAATCGGCGCCGAGGGCTGGGCGAGGAAGATCGCCTGGCCGCGGGATGCGGCGACCGCGTGAATACCGGCCAGCACGTCCCGCACGGCCGGGCCGGAATACACCTGCAGGCCGTCGAGCGGGCGCCCGAAACGTTCCTCCAGGCGGTCGCGATAGGGGAGATCGATGCGTTGCGCTTCGGCCCCGGCAAGGGCGTCGCCGCGCTGTTCACCAGCCAGGATGACGCGTGCGCGGCCGGGTTGGAGGTGGTTCGCGCGGGGGTGGTCAGCGACCGGCGTCGCGCGGGCGGTCATCGTTCCAGCCTCGCGTAGAGTTCGGTAGCAAGCGCGGCGGCGAGGCCGGTTTCGGCGCCGTGGCCGTCCCAGGGGAGGGCCGGAATATCGAGAATCGGACGCGATCCTTCCCTGCTCCAGGCCGGGGGAACTCCGCGTTCGCGGACAAGCCGTGTGAGTTCGCGCTGGAGTGCGAGCTTCAGGGCGAAGCCGTCGTAGGGGCCGAAGCCCTCGACTGTGACCTCGTCGATCGCGATCTCGATGGAGAGTGTGCGGTTCACGTCCATCCACGCACCTCCGCTTCGGGGAGTGGCCGCTCGAGCTTGGCGTATTCCGCGCGCGCGGCGAGAAGGATGTGGTTCATGCCTATCGGCGTGCCCGCGGCGGCGGCGTGAAAGGCCGCGTTGAGGGCCATGTTGCGGATGTTGCCTCCGGCAAGGTTGAGCCGGGAGAGGCGCTCGAAGTCGAGGCTTTCGGTCGGCGCTTCAGGCGGGAAGATACGTCGCCAGACCTCGGCCCGGGCTGGCGCATCGGGGAAGGGGAACTGGACGGCGAAGCGGATGCGGCGGAGGAAGGCGGGGTCGAGCGCGCTTCGCTGGTTCGTCGTCAGGATTGCCAGCCCGTCGTAGGCCTCCATCCGCTGGAGCAGGTAGCTTACTTCGAGGTTTGCGTAGCGGTCGTGGCTATCCTTCACTTCGCTTCGCTTGCCGAAGAGGGCGTCTGCCTCATCGAAGAGAAGGATGACGCTGGCCCCCTCGGCCTCATCGAACACGCTCCCGAGGTTCTTCTCGGTCTCCCCAATGTACTTGCTGACCACGCGGCTGAGGTCGATGCGGTAGAGGTCGAGCCCGAGTTCGCCGGCGATCACTTCAGCGGTCATGCTCTTGCCGGTGCCGCTGGGGCCGGAAAAGAGGGCGGAGATGCCGAGTCCCGCCGCGCCCCTGCCCGCGAATGCCCACTCGCGGTAGACCCGTCCGCGCCAGCGCGCGTGGACGGCGATTTCGCGGACGAGCTGGGCCTGGGCATCGGGGAGGACGAGCTGGTCCCAGGTCGCCGATGCTTCGACGCGTTCGGTGAGGTGATCGAGCCGCGGCCGGGCGCGACCGCGAGCGAGTTCCCAGAGAAGCGGTCCGCCCTCGCCCTGCTGGCCAGTCGAACGTGCCGCGTATTCACCGGCGGTAGCCCGGATGGCTTCCGAATCGAGGTCGAAGAATTCGGCGACGCGCCGTGTGTCACTTTCGAGATGTTCGTTTCCGGGCCCGAGCGCGCCCCTCCATGCGGCGTGGCGTTCGCCGGGCGTGGCGAGGGGGATGGCGAAGCGCACGTCGGAGCGGAGGAGTTCGATGGGATGGGTCGCGAGAAGTATGACCGGTCCGGCGATCTCATCGGCGAGCCGCCCGGCGCTGCGCAGCGCTTCGGCTTCGGCGCCGGTGCAGTCCAGCGCGGGGAGGAGGCCGGCGAGGACGGCCTCGCGTTCGATGCGGCGGGCGAGCGCCTGGCGGTCGGCGCCGGCCGAAGGGATCTCGTCCGGGCGGAGAAGGGCCGCCTTCAGGCCGAGGGCCGCCGCCGTCGCGGCCGCCACGCCATGCCCGGCTTCGCGCCGCCGCGCGGCGAACTGGAGCGCTGGCAGGCGGCCACGCTCGGCGCCCGCGATGCAGGCCGCGGCTTCGCGGGCGATGGCTGCCTGGCCGCCCGGTAGCTCCGGGACCGTTTCGATGGGCCGCAGTCCGGTGGTTTCGTCGATGTAGTGAACGCCCGCGAGATAGTGCAGCACCCGCTCGCTGACGCTGAGCGGTGTCTCCGTGAGCAACGGGCCCGGCGCCACTTCGACGAGCCGCCAGCGGCGGAGCGGCGAGGCCGGCGTGAGCGCGCTCCAGTGGCCCCCGGGAATGGTGGCGAGGGCCAGGCCGAAGGTCGGGGCGCCGTGGTGGGCGTCGCCGCCTCGCCCTTCGGCGAGTGCGCTCCGCACGCTGTCGTCCAGTTCGAGACCGGCACAGAGCATGAGGAGGTCCTGCTCGAACCCGGAGAGGCCGAAGGCCTCGCGCAGCGTGACGATCGCGGGAGGCCGTTCCATGGCGGCGGCGAGTTCACGCAGCTCCTGATCGAGGCCATCAACGGCGGCCGAAGTGCCCGCGCCGAGGAAGGCGAGTACACGCCGCAGACAGGCGGCGCCGTAACGCTGATTCTCTTCGGCCCAGCCCATGTTCATGGCACCGTCACCCGCGGCGCGGTGTACTCGCCCTGGTTCGGCCCGGGCGCGGCCACCACCTCGAGGGCGCTCTCGGCGCCGTCGGTCTGCACCCGCACGAGGTAGTCGCCCGCGGGGACGCCGACGAAGGCGACGCTGAGCGTGTCCGTCGTCTCCGGGGCGGTGGCGGCATCCCGGCGCTCGTCGAAGATGGACAAGGCCGCGCCACCGCCACCGAGCGCGTTCAGGAAGACGGCTGCTTGCTGACGGCTGCCGACCGGAGGATCGACCGTGAGGTTGAGCGTGCCGGCGCGGGAGCCATCCGGCGCGACCGTGACGCCCGTAACGGAGACGAGGTGCCCGCCAACGCCATCGGGCCGGATCCGGGGGTGGATGACGATGGGGACGACGTTCGAATGGCCGGCGGGCCGGAGTTCGGGCGGCTCGCCCATCATTCTGCGGTGTTCGATCCGGAGGCCGACCGCGCCCGCGCGGACGGTAGGCGGGACTTCGACCTCGATCCGCGTGCCGGCGGTGGTGGCGGCGGGTGGCCGCACACTCGCCTCGCCGAAACGGACCAGGG
This sequence comes from Thermoflexaceae bacterium, assembly GCA_031390305.1. Classification (GTDB taxonomy): domain Bacteria; phylum Chloroflexota; class Dehalococcoidia; order Tepidiformales; family Tepidiformaceae; genus JANMTH01. Next base: position 5,699 of record JANMTH010000260.1, on the reverse strand, counting down.
TGTCTTCGTCGCCCTTCAGTTGGCTCCCTTCGATCCTCACGAACGTCCCCGGGAGGATCGGGAGATCTTCACCATCGACGGCTTGAACGCGGTCGATTCGCGGTCGCAGGACGGTAGCCAGAAAGAGCCGGCGTTCGCGCACGGGCAGCGAGCGGATGGGCGCAACTTCAGGTGTGAGCAACACGACGGCGGACTGGTACGCCACGGAAAGCCGGTACTCTACCTGGAAGAAGGACGACCAGAGGTTCGATAGCTCTTCGAGGCTGAGATTGAGCGGGACGAAGCGGACAAGGTCCGGTTGCTCCGCCAGATCCACCCGGCCGAGTGGATGGTTCGGGTCTTCGTCGAGCGCGGCCTGCACCATCCGGCCGATCTCGTCGCGCGTGAGGATGGGGTGGAAGTGGAGCGTGCGAACGGCCGTGCCGAGGAGCCGCTGCGGCTCGAAATCGGCCTCGTTGCCGATGAACGTGATGAGGTAGTGAAGCGTGAGGGCGGCCTGTGGCAGGTTAACAAGTGCGCCCTCGACGCTCCGCGTCGGCAGGTCGTCGTTGCGCCATGCCGCATTCGGCTCGACACGGTAGAGGAAGACGCGGACTTCGGGAGCCGCGTCCTGGCCACCGGCGGCGTCAGGCCGTCCGGCGGAGACGTGTGCCCCGCTGAAGTCGTGCGAGACCGCCTCTTCGAGGAGCTGAACGAGCGTTGCGGTCACTCCGGCGACGGCGAGGTGATTGCTCATCGCCGGCGCCGCCCGGAGGAGCGTTCGAGGTAGGCTTCGAGGCTCATGCGCGGCGCCGGCCGAGCGGGACGAGCCCGCGCCGGTGCACCAGCGGAGGGCGGCGCGGCGCGCACCTCTATCCGGCCAATCGAGACGCGGATCACGGTTTCCGTCGTCTCCACGGCGGGGGCCGATTCGGACGGCGCACCGCGGACTCCCTGGAGAGGGACTGGCGATTGCGCGAAGCGTGGCCCCGGCCCGTCAACGGAGCCAGTCGCCTCGATCGGCTCGACCGGCTGGTTCCGCCGGTCGGCGCGCCTCGTGCGGACAACGGGGCGTCCGGGGACGACCTCCGCCGCGCCGTCCACCTCGCTCACCGGGGCGGGGGACCGAGGGGCGGGCGGAAGAGGCCGGGCAAGCTCCGGCTCGAAAGCCGTGATCGGGGTCACGCGGGATACCGGCGCCTCCATCGCCGCATCTGAGCCCTCCCGCTCGACGGCGGGCGCCGGGGAGCGGGTTGGTTCGACAGCGCGCGGTTCCCCGGATTGGGCGGTCACACGTCCCGCGTCCAGGCGCCCTCCTTCAAGCATCGGAGAGCCTTCGGACCTAAGCGCGGATTCGGCCGTAGGGGCGGGAGGCGGGCCGGGTGTTTCGCGCTCGCGCGTCTCTTCGAACGCCTGGCCGAAGGACTCGGCGCTCGCGCCCGGAGCGGCGTCGAAGAGCGACCTCCGCGTTGGAGCTACGGCCGGACTCTGGCCGAGCGCCCGCGAGACAAGGCGGTCGAAGTAGTCAGTCATTGGCCACCCATTCCAGGTAGACCTGGCGGCGCCGCGGGGCCATGGCCAGGACATCCGGCTCCCGCCAACCGTAGGCGCGGGCCAGGGTGTGAACCTCCCAGAGCCGCCGGCGGCCCCAGTCGCGGAGCTCGCGCCAAACGAACTCGGCGATGTCGAGGACGGCCTCCCATGTCCCGCCGCAGGATTCGCAGGTGAGGCTGAGCGCGACTTCGGCGAACGGATCGGCCTCGGCGAGCCGGCGCCCCAGCGCATCGACGACTTCCGCGGGGAGGGCATCGGCTGAAACCACGTCGTCGCCGAGATAGGCCGTCAGCACGACCGCGGTCAGCAGCTGAGCACGGGCGCCGGCGGGACCCGCCTCCGCCGCCGCAAGCAGGTCTCCGGCCGTGGGCGGGCGAGATGTCACCCGGTACCGGCCGTACTGGATTTCGACGCGTGCGGGCGCCGGATCGGCCGCCCCCAGGAGTCCCGCGCCGCTCAGTTCGAAGGCAGCCCCTTGCTGGCAGTGTGGGCAGGTATCTCTGGCCTCCACGGTATCGCCGAAGAGCTGGGACCGCAGGCGGAGGATGAGCCGGTCGCGCGCGCCCAGAGACAGCGATTCGGGCGTGTCGCCGGCCCCACCAGCGGCCCGCGCCAGGAGCAGCGCCCGCGCCGGCGGAGTGAGGGCGTCACCGCGGTCGCACAGTTCTAACAGTTCCAATTCGGTCACCATCGGTGGGGCGGCCTCCGGCGTCAGGCGTTCGGTTCGGTGAAGCTCGGCTCAGTCGGTTCGACAACGTCGTAGTCGCGCTCCCAGCCCTCGTTTTCGAGCTTGAGCGTCGCTATCAGGACGGCGTTCGCGTTGGCGTCGAGTTCGGCCAGCGGCTGGTATTCGGAGACCCAGCAGCGGAAGACCTTGTAGGCGATGGCGAGCTGGCCGGCTTCGTTGTAGACCTCAAGGACGATGTCCTTGCGGAAGTCCTCGAGCGACACTTCGGCGCCGAGGCCGGAGCCGAGGTTCCAGACCTTATTCGCCCACTTCTCGAACTCGGTATCGTGAGTGACGCCCCGTTCCAGGGTAATCGCCTCGAACTCGCTGCGGCCGGGCGACTTGCGGCTGGAACTGGGGTCGCCGCCTTCGCGATGGGAGACGACCTCGGTCGTCCGCTTGAAGGCGCTGACTTTGCTGACGCCCGCGACGTAGCGGCCATCCCAGCGGAGACGGAACTTGAAGTTCTTGTACGGGTCGAACCGCCGTGCGTTCACGGTGAACTGGGCCATGCCTACACCTCCGGGCGGATCTGTTGGATGCTGATGACGACGAATTCCGCTGGCTTCACCGGAGCGAAGCCGACGATGATGTTGACGATCCCGCGGTCGATATCCTGCTGCGGGTTACTGTCGCGGTCGCACTTCACGAAATAGGCGGCGGCGGGCGTCGTTCCCTGGAATGCCCCGCGGCGGAAGAGGCCGTTCATGAAGGCGCCGACGTTCAGGCGAATCTGCGACCAGAGGGGCTCGTCGTTCGGTTCGAAGACGACCCACTGGGTGCCACGGAAGAGACTCTCTTCGATGAAGAGGGCCGTTCGGCGGACGGGAAGGTATGCCCACTGGTTCGCCAGCTCATCGGCGCCAACCAGGGTGCGCGCACCCCAGACGACGCGTCCGGGGATTGCGAAGGTGCGCAGGCAGTTCACCCCGATCGGGTTGAGCTGCCCGTGTTCGCCATCGGTAAGACGGACGCTCAGCTCGCGGACGCCGTTGAGGGTCGCTTCCTGGCCGGCCGGCGCCTTCCAAATTCCGCGTGCCGCGTCGGTCCGGGCGATGACGCCGGCGACGGCGCCGGAGGGCGCGAACGTCTCCAGCCGATTCTCCTTCAGCGGGTCGGAGACGCGGATCCGGGGAAAGTAGAGAGCGGCGTTCGCGGAGCGGGTAACCACGGCGCCGAGGTTGGCGATGACGGCGGCCGGGCCGTTCCACGCTTCCGGAGCATCGACCAGGAGCATGGCGCGGCGGGCCACGCAATAGGCGGCGGCCGCGTCCCAGCTGGCCGGCGCGACTTCGACCCCCGGCGCGAACGGCGGGATGCAGAGCAGGTTGAAGAGGTCGGCGTTTTCGAGCGCGAACAGGCCCTGGCGCGTCGCCGCGAGACCAGGATCCGAAACCTGGGCCGCTCCCACGGGGAGGCCGTCATCGCCGCCCGTGAAGGCGATAGGCGCGGCGGTGGCCTGGGGACGCCCGGATGGGAGCGTCCCGAGGCGCGCGAGCAATGACTGCTGTGCCAGCACCTGGGTGATGAACCGGGCGTCTGCCACATTCAGCGTGAGGTTCAGGAAGCGTTCTTCGGCGACTACCTGGGTCGCGTTCGCGACGGCGACCTCCTGAATAGTGAGGTGGAATGAGGTGAGGGCCCGTGGGTCAGCCGCGTCGAGATGCGTGATGATCGCGCGAAGCTGGTTGCCCCAGATGCCGGAGTTCGCGGCGGCGAGCTCCATGGGCGTGCCGCCATCGGCGGGGATGGTGGCGCTCGCCCGGTCGTCGGCGCCGGCGGCGCTGGGATTGTGGACGCGGACGATCAGTGCGTCGGAGCCGCCGTTGGCGAAGAAGTGGGTGACGGAATAGCCCATCGGGCTTTCGTCCCAGAGCGTCCCAAAGCGCCGTCCGAATTCGCCGAGGCTCTGGACGCGCAGCGGTTCGTCCGTCGGGCCCCGGCGGGCCCGGCCGATGAAGGCGGTGATCGATGTCGGAAGGCCTGGGATGACGCGGACGCCGGAATCGAGTTCCTGGATGTAAACGCCGGGATGGGCAACGGTGATGGCCATGGTGTGGTCCCTTCCTGCCGGGGCTTAGGTGGCGAAGTTGCGGCCGACGAGGATATCGAGAGCGCGCCAGTGGTGCATATCGACTCCTCCAGACTGACGTCGATTGGGAACTCGTCCCGGCTCCCGGCCGGTTGCCAGGGCGAGTTCCCTCACGTGCGCGGCATCCTAGCACAGGATTGCTACCGCCCGCCGACCATTCTCTGTAAATTCGTGTACATCGGCGGCCCACCGGCTCGCGCGAGAGAGGGCTTCGGGGCACTCGGGGTCAGCGCCAGATGACTACTTCGACCGAGACCGGGGCGCCTGGACGCGCTCCGTTGAACCTTCGGCGCTTCGGCCGAATCTGATGCCACGGTGCCAACCGGCCGATGATTTGGACGGCAGGCGCGCTACCGGCGAGGTACGCCCGCGGGTACCGTCTCGGCCGCCCGGAATTCTAGCGGAGCGCCTTCAGCGGGCGTTCCGGTCGGCCGGGGCGGCGGCAACTTCGGGGATCGCGGCCGCGATCTCCGCGCCGAGGACCTCAAGTTCAGCAGCGGTCAGCTCGTTCTGGGCGAGTTCGAAGAGGACTGATTCTTCCCACCGGATGTGCTCCTTCAGGCGCTGCCCGAAGGCCGCAAGGGCGTCTCGCCGAGCGGCTATCTCCGGCTCCTCGCGCATGCGAAGCACGAGTTCCTCCATCAGCAGGTGATCCTCGTTGGTGCGCGACACGGCGGCGTGGGCGGTGCCCGTGTGACGGATAAGCCGAGCGAGGAGGCACTCGTTCTCGACTCGGAAGTGCGGGAGGAGCCCCCTCGCCCAGAACGCCACGAGGTCGGCATAGAGGGTGGCCACGGCATCGTCTCCCCTGGTGGCGAGCTCCTGTTCGATGCGGCGGGCCATCACGAGCCCGTGGTGGTGGTCCCAGGAGAGGCGGACGAGCGCGGGGTCACGTTTCATCGGTCTCTTCATCCTCTGGGCAGCGTGGGCTACCAGCTGGCGTCGATTCCAGCCCTTCGTTCTGCCCGCAAGCGGCGCGTCCCCGGGCAGTATGGCAGGCACGCGGGCGAACGGGGACAGCCCCGCGGGGGCGCGCCTCGGGGATCCGTCATCCCGGCGTAGCTGACGACGCCTGCTGTTCCAGCGGCTCTATGGCTCGAATCCGCCCGGCAACGACGGTGGCCGCGCGATGCGGAAGCGTTGGCGATGCCTCCCGGCGTAGCTGGCGATTCGCGGGCGCGGTACCATCCGCCGCATGCCAACCACTCCCTCATCAAGGATCGGGTCCCATTTGATTGAGGGAGTGGTTGGCATGCGGCGGATGGTACCGCGCCCGCGAATCGCCAGCTACGCCGGGAGGCATCGCCAACGCTTCCGCATCGCGCGGCCACCGTCGTTGCCGGGCGG
>JANMTH010000546.1:0-2053 GCA_031390305.1 Thermoflexaceae bacterium | reverse complement strand
CTCCGGGTGGCGCCCGTCTGTTCACGGGGCGTGGGGCATCCTACCACGTGGTGGGCGGGCGGTGCGTGAGCCGGGCGCCCTCACCCGCGGTCGGCGGCGGGTGCGCGGTCGGGTGTGGGCCGGGTGGCGAAGCCTGGTTTGGCGCCCTGGAACTTCAGGGCGAGGCTGCCACCGGTGATGATCACGAGGCAGAGGACGGAGAGAAGGGCCATGGTCGTCCGTTCGCCGGCGTGGTCGGCGAGCTGGCCGATGGGGTAGGCGACGAGCGAGTTCACGCCGAAGGCCATCATCGTGACGGCCATCACACGGCCGAAGAACTGAGGCTGGCAGCGCTGCATGAGGTTGACGTTGTTCAACATCTGGAAGCCGCTCGAAGAGGCGCCGACGAGCGTGGCGACGAGGAGGGCGGCGATAAAGCCGGGCGCGACCGCGAGGAGGGCGAGGGAACCGGCAAGGGCGACACCGAAGACCATCATCATCCTCAAGGGATCGCGCAGCTGACGGCCGGCGAGGATGAGGGTGGTGACGATGCCGCCGACGGCGGTGGTCCCGAAGATCAGCCCGAGCTGGCTCGCCGGATGGCCGAGTTCGTGCTCGAGATACCCCGGCATGATCGTCTGGTAGGAGAAGCCGCTGAGGACGACGCCGACGAAGAGCAGGGTGAGCAGCCGGACATCGGGCGCGGACCAGATGTAGCGGAAACCGGCGGCGAGGTCGGCGAACATGCTGACGGGGTGTGTGCGGGGGCGCGGCGGCGACGCTTTCATGAACGTAAGGGTGACGACGACGCAGACGAAGAGGCCTGTCATCACGAAGTAGGTGCCACCGGTGCCGACGGCGCCGATGCCGATGAGGACGCCAGCGATGAGCGGCCCGACGATCCGGGTGGCGTTCATGAGAAGCTGTTGGAGGGCGACACCGGCTGAGAGATCCGGCCCGGAGAGCATGTCGCCCACCCAGGCCTGGCGGGTGGGGCCCATGAGGGCGAAGGCGGCACCCATGACGAGCGAGGCGCCGGCGAGAAGCATGATCGTGATGTGGCCGGTGACGATGAGGGTGGCGACGACGGCGAAGACCGCGCCCGTCATGAACTGGGCGGCGGCGAGGAGCTTCTTCTTGGAGACGCGGTCGCTGAGGGCGCCGCCGACGGGACCGAGGGTGATCATGGTGATGCCGGTGCCGAGGGAGACGAAGCCGACGGCGCTGTTCTTGCCGGTGAGTTCGAAGGCAACGACGCCCTGGACGACCTGCATCATGCCGAAGGCGAGCATGGCGAAGGCGTTTCCGACGAAGAGCAGGCGAAACTGCGAATGGCCGAGGACCGCGAACGGGTTTCGGGAGCCTGGCGTTGACAGCGGGAGCCTCCGGGGACGCGCCGCAGAGGGGCGAGGCGTTCGTTCATGGTACCAGAAGTATCTTCGGGCGCGGTGGGCCGGGAATCCGCCGGCGCCGTGCGAGTCCGTCCGTGTGGAGGCCCGTTTCGCCCGCCTGTCATCGCGGGAATTGGCGGCGTTCGGAACAAGGATTGACGATAACGCGGCGCAATTGCTAAAGTACGCGAACATTCGTTCGATGAGGCGTCCCCGGGTATGAACAATCTCTCCGGTAAACAGGCCGATATTCTCGACTTCCTCCGTCAGTTCCTGGAGGAGAAGGACTATCCGCCCAGCATCCGGGATATCCAGGACGGGTGCGGCATCAGCAGCACGTCCGTCGTGGACTACAACCTTCGCAAGCTCGAGGAGAAGGGGATCATCCGGCGGGACCGGGAGGTCTCGCGAGGGATCGAGATCCTTGGGCCGAGGGGAAGGCGGACGCGGATCGTCGAAGTGCCGATCCTGGGCACGATCGCCGCTGGCCAGCCGATCCCGGTGCCGACGAGCGAGCGGTTTGGGAACGATATCGAAGACGTGGTGGCGGTAACGGAAGACATGGTGCGGGGGAAGGCGAACGTGTTCGCGCTGCGGGTGAAGGGGACCTCGATGATCGACGACCTGATCGACGACGGCGACATCGTCTTCCTGGAGCCGGCGCGGGAGGCGGCCAATGGTGA